>DASRKV010000022.1:0-7029 GCA_035648795.1 Opitutaceae bacterium | reverse complement strand
CGCCGGCATCATCTTCCAACTCGAGCTCTGACAGCAAATCGTCGGGGCACGAGCGAGAGCGATAGGATTCCTGCCGCGACGATTCCGCAAAAACTCACGCCTCGTTTCGCCATGAGGCGCGAGCCGGAAGTTCGGTGCGGGACGTGAAGTTCTCAATCATTACGTAATGCGGAAAATGGGATGGCGGGGAGGGATTTCGATCTGCTGTCGTGTCCGACGACCGGGACCAGCAGGCTATGGATACCTACTTGAGCGAAACCAAGATGCCCTGGGCCGGTATCAAGCTGGGGAATACAACGATCGCGATGCTGAGCCGGAAGTTTGGCGTGAGCGGCAAACTCAAAGTCCGACCGCGTGTTACCTGACGCCGAACACACGGCGCAATTCTTCGATTGCCGAGGCGGGCATCGGTACCAGCGGTCCGAGCGGCCGGCTCAGCACCAATGCCTCCGCCGTCGCCTCGAGCACTTCGAGCCGGTCGAAAGCGTCGGGCACGTTCTTCCCGACAACCAGGGCGCCCTCGTTTTCCATCAGGACCGCCGGCCGGCTCGCGAGGGAGACCTCTCCCGCGATCCGGTCCGCGTCAGCCACCAGACAGGCCTGGGGTAGTTTCACCACGTCGTTGAGCGCAAGATAGCTCTCGGGAATGGTGTGCGTGCTGAAGACCGCTTTCGTCACACAGAATGCGCCGGTGTTTGCCGGCTGGGCATTGATGATCGCACCGACCTCGGGATGAAGCCGGTAGATCGCCGCGTGCAGGCGGGACGTGCGACTCGGACGCTTCCCGCGCTCGCAGGCATCCGCGGTCGCCCGGACCAATCCCGACGGTTCCAGCCCGAGCCGGTCACACCGCCGCGGGGTGATGAGAAACTGCTCCGCCTCGAGGCGCGCGGAGAACGAGCCCGTGGTGCTGATAAATAAACGCTGCTGATAGGCGCGATGGACGAACCGACAAATCTCGGCGCGGAGTTTCTTCTCGCGGTTGGCGGGCTCGGCCGGCGCCAGTTCGCCTGGTTCCGGCAGCAGGCGTTCAACCAAACAGTCGGCCGGAAGCACCTGGAGGTCCCCGATCGTCGCCGCCTTGATCAGGGTCTGCGCCAGCAACTCGAGCGTTTCAAACCGCTGAAACGCGTCCTTCAAGTCCCGTCCGCCCACCACCACTCCATGGTTTTCCAGCATGACGCAGTCAGCGCCGGCGGCAAAGGTCCCGGCGATGTTTCGCGCCAGTTGCTCGCTGCCGGTGCAGGCATAAGGCGCGTAGGCCACGCGGCCGCAGACCGTGTGAGCCAGGCGTTGTACGCGAGTCTCGGGCAGCAGGCGGCAGATGCTGAACGCCACCAATGCGCCCGGATGTGCGTGGACGATGGCCTTGAGGTCCGCCCGGCGCCGGTAGATTTCGCGATGGAAGGGAAGCTCCGACGATGGTGCGTTCCGGCCGTCCTTGGTCCCGTCCGGCCGCACGCCGACGACGTCGGAAGGCTGCAATGCTCCCTTGTCCACTCGCGCGGGCGTGATCCAGATGCTGCCGTCCGGATCCAGGATTGACAGATTTCCGCCCGAGCTGGTGGTCATCTTACCGCGGTAGATCCGCCGCATCGTCTCGACGAGTTCCTCCCGCGGGCTCCGGCAGCCGGTGTTCATAGCGGCGACCGTCGCAGACCGCGCCATGCGAGTCAAAGCCGCAAGCCGCCGCGGCGGTGTCCCGGGCCAATCCGCGAGCTATCGATCGTTCGATGTCGCATGGGCGTCTTGCCCATGTCGGGAATTCTCCAAACCACGGGCGAGACGCCCGTGCCACGCAGGCCGTCCCGTTGTTACGGTTCGCCGCTCTCGAGCATGCGCACGCGACGGTTCTTCTGCGGAAACGACAGGGTCACCACCGTGCCGACGCCTTCCTTGCTCTCGATGCCCACCTGCCCGCCGTGCGCCCGCATGATGCGCTGCACCAGCATCAGGCCGAGGCCGTGTCCCTCGGGCTTGGTCGTGTGGTACGGCTGGAACAACCGCGACAAATCCTCCTGCGGGATGCCCACCCCGGAATCGCCGAACATCAGATAGACCGATTCGTCGTCGGCGCGGGAGACGATCCTCAGCCGGCCACCCGGCTCCATCGCCTCGATCGCGTTGCTGATCAGGTTGAAGAAAACCTGTTTCAGCTGATTGCGGTCGGCCAGGATGACCGGCAGATCCGCCGGCGTCTCCGCCTCCACCTTGATCCGCCGGTTGCGCAATTCGCCGGCCTGGAAGCGCAGCACTTCGTCGAGCACGTCCACCACATTGGTTTCCGCGAGGTCCGGCGGCCGCGGCCGGATGGCCTCGAGAAAATGGGTGATGATCCCGTCGAGCCGCTTGACCTCGTCCTGACAGACACCGATGGACTGGGCCAGCGATTCCGCATCACGAGATTCCTTCAGTTTCTTCAATTTGCGCTCGATGAGCTGGAGATGAATGGTGAGCGAGTTGAGCGGATTGCCGAGCTCGTGCGCCACGCCCGCCGCCAACAGCAGGACCGACGACGTTCGCTCGTCCTCGATCAAGCGCTCGGTGCTTCGCTTCTCCCCCGTGATGTCGCTGAGGATGACGGTGAACTGCCGCGACTTCTCGCGCCCGCCCTCGCTCTGGAACGGCACCATGTACAGGCGGATGATGCGCGGCTGCGGATAGCTCAGCTCGATTTCGCGTGCGACGACCGGCACGACGCTGCCGTCGGCCAGCGAGGCCTCCAGCGACGAATGCAGCCCCGGCACCAGGCGCCAGAGCGTCGCACCCGTCAATTCCCCCTCCCGCAGTCCGATGAGTCGTCCGGCGGCGGCATTGGCGTACTCGATCACCCCCTCCGCACTGATGACCAGAATCCCCTCGTGGATGGTATTGAAGATCGCCTCGAACAATCCGCGTTCGCGCGCCAGGCGCTGGACCAGATTGGCGAGATTGACCGAGTCCAGCGTGTCCAGCCTTCCGAGCACGCGGTCGAGGGAGCTGTGTTTCCTGCCGGCCATAGACGTAACTGATGACTCACCGCAATGCGCCCGAATATCCCATCGGACGCAAGACCGGGATTGTGCGGAGGCGGCATGGCCCTCTTGCCCCTGTCCGGGAATTCCTCCGAACCATGGGCAAGCCGCCCGTGCCGCTTTCGAACGGCCTCGCTACTCGAACAGCCCCATTTGCGCCGGATCGGCCCAACCGCGCATCAGGTTCCGCAAGAACTTCCCGCGGTGCGCCAGGCACCGGCCAAGCCGGATGACCGCCTCGCGGTGTTCGTCGGTCCCGTACCCCTTGTGCTGGGCGAACCCGTAGCCGGGATATTGCGGATCCAATCCCTCCATGATCCGGTCCCGCGTCACCTTGGCGACAATCGAGGCCATCGCCACGCATAACGAACGCGCGTCGCCCCGAACGATGCCGGTGTGCGGATAAACGAAACCGCGCAGCGCCAGTCCGTCGATCAGGATGCGGCATGAGACCTGCGGCTGAGGACCCCGCCCTTCATCCGCGCTGGAGAACAGATCGGATTCGATCGGTTTCGCGAACGCGGACGCCGGATGGATGCCCTCCAACGCCCGCCGCATGGCCAGCTTGGTCGCGCCCAGGATGTTCAGATCCTCGATTTCCGCGACCGATGCTTGGCCAAAGGTCGCGTGCACCTGTCCCGCCTGCATCAACTGTTCGATTTCGGCAAAGATCTCGGCGCGCTGCTCGGGCGTGAGCTGCTTCGAATCGTTGACCCGCCCGCCGCGGGTGACCGCCCAGTGCCCTTCGAGGAATTCCTTCGTCACGAGCACCGCTCCCGCCACGACCGGCCCGGCCAGCGCTCCCCGCCCGGCCTCGTCGACGCCAATCAGCTCGGCCAAACCTTCAATCTGCCTCAGGTCGAATGCGCGGAGTTGACGACGTTTCGGCATGGCTCAGTCTGGCTTGCCTTGAAGCTGAGCCTCACGGGGGGAGCGCGTTGATTTCAACGCGCTTGACCCGCTTGGGGACAAGCGGTCCCACCCCGCCTGGCATTCATGCGTCAGTTGCATCCTGCAGCGACACGGAATCCGCTCCTCAGGCATGAGGATTCCGCTTCCATTCCACCCGCTCCTTCGGCTCCGGCAGCGGGAGTTCGCCGAGCTTCCCCGCGACGGCCACAACTTCGTAGGCGGTGCGGAAGTGGAGCTTGGCGAAGTCGCCCAGCGAGCGGACGCCGAATTTCTGGATGATCTGCGCCGCCTGTTCCTTGACCTTTGCGCTCGCGCCCTTCTGCAGCGGACCGCCAAAGCGCCGCGACAGCTGCTTCATCACGCGGACGTATTCGGCGCGCGCCACGACCGAGGCGGCCGCGACCACCGGATCTTCCTCCGCGCGGGGGCGCATCTTCAGTTCGAAATCCTTGACGTCCTTTTTCGCCAGCTCGCGCTGGGTCAGCGGCTGCGCGGAAAACTGGTCCAGCAGCCCCCAGGGCACCCATTTCTCCTTGAGCGCCTGATCGAGCGCGGTGGCGTGCTGCCAGGCCAGCAGGCGGTTGAGATTGGCGCCCGGGCGCAGCATCAGCTCGTTGTACTTCGGCATGCCGCAAAAGCAGGTCTTCGTCACCGCGCCGGGGGTCTTCCGGATCAGGTAATCGAGCTTGAGAATCTGCGGGTCGACCAGCCGCTTGCTGTCTTTGACGCCCGCCTTGAGCCACGCCTCAATCGCCGGCTTGCCGGCGATGACCGTGGCGGCGATGACCGGGCCGAAGAAGTCGCCCTTGCCGCTTTCGTCAAGGCCGGCGTGGGCCTCGAACCGCTCCGGGTGCAACACCTCGTCGTAGCCCAGGCGCGGCGCACCGGTCACCTCCATCTCCAGCGTGTTGAGCACAAATTCCTCCGTCCCCTTGCCGGCGATGACCACGATCTTGCGCTTGTCGTAGGCGGTGACATTCACGTCCGGCCCCCGGAAGGCGAAGCGCGCATAGGCCACCTCGAAAGGCTCCCAGCCGCGCGCCTCGCAGACCGCCCGCAGCTTCTCCAACTGCCCGTCATCGAGCTTGATGGTGTAGGTCGCCAGCTTTGGCGGCGGTTCGCCGGCCTCGTCCTGCCATGGCTTCATCGCGGGAATAGCGGCAAAACTGTGACCAAAGCGCAAAGAAAAACCTCCGGTGATCCGTGCTCATTCTCGTGATTTGCGGCTAAATTCCGCTCCCAGGAAGCAACGGTTCCGTCGCAGCCGCGAGCCCGGAGCGAGTGGTTCCCAATGTGGAACTCAGGAACTCAGGCTCCCGCTTTCTTGAATTCCACTTGTCCTTCCGGGCGTAGCCGCGAGCGCGGAGCGAGTGGTTTGAATGTTGGACTCGGTTCTCTTTGACGAGATGATATCTTCCCAAGTTGCTGCCGGGCTATGCCGGGCCCTTATTTGTGATGTCATCTCGCCCCGTGAAAAGAGGCAAACTTCTCCTCTCGCGCAAAACCGCGTTTCAACGCGCCCTTCGGACCTGGTATCGCCAGCACCATCGCCGGCTGCCGTGGCGCGTGAAGCCTTCGCTCTACCGAACGGTGGTCTCGGAATTCATGCTGCAGCAAACGCAGGTCAAGACCGCCCTGCCCTATTTCGAACGCTGGATGAGCGCGCTGCCGGATTTCACCGCGCTGGCGGCCGCGCCCGAATCCCGGGTGCTCAAGCTTTGGGAAGGCCTCGGCTATTACTCGCGTGCCCGCAACCTGCGCCGGCTGGCCCAAACGCTCGCCACGCTGCCCGCCCTGCCGACCATACCGGAGGGCTGGCGCGATCTGCCCGGCGTGGGACCTTACACCGCCGCGGCGGTCACCAGTCTGGCCTTCGCCGCGCGCGCCGCGGGCGTCGACGGCAACGTCGTGCGCGTGCTCGCCCGGCTGACCGCCGACCACACGGTCTTTCGCGACAGCGCCACCGCCGCCCGGCACTTCACGCCGCTCGCCGACGCTCTCCTGCCGCACGCCGATCCCGGCACCCACAACCAGGCGATGATGGAACTCGGGGCGCTCGTCTGCCGGCGCCACGATCCAGCCTGCGCCATCTGTCCCGTCAGGCGGTTCTGCGCCGCGGCGCGTCGCAACGCCCCGGAAGATTATCCGCGGCTCGCGCGGAAAAAGACCGGTCGGCGCGCCGTCACGCGCGCGTGGTGCGAAGACGACGCCCGCCTGCTGCTCCATCGCGCCGCGAGCGGTGCCCGACGCCTCGCCGATCTGCATGAACTGCCAACTCCGGGAGATCTCGGACTGGATGACGCCGCCGTGCGCGCCGGTCCGTTGCTGGCGCGGAAAACGCGCGGATTCACGAACCACCGAATCACCGAATCAATCCATGTTCTCCGCCTCAGCGCGGGACAACGTCATCGGCTGAAGGCCAACGCCGCCCTGCGGTGGGTGCCATGGGCCGAACTCGACCTCATTACGCTTTCCGGCCCGCACCGCCGGTGGGTAGAGGAGATCCTGACGCAGACCGCCCAGGACAAAAAGGCAGCCTGGCATTTTCAAGCGTAAAGCCCGCCACGGCCTCGCAAGACTTCCGCCATCCGCGCAGATCCTCGGTCCCGTAGCCGTGAGCGCCAGCCCCTCGACCGGCTCGGGGCCCTGAGCCAAGTCGAACGGGCGAGCGGATCCTTCGTCCCGCCATTTCCGACCGATGCGGTGAAAACGGTGCCCTCGTACTCCAATTTCCGCTTCCGGGTCATCCATCACTCCATCGGCCGGCGATCCTCCCCTGCCGCGTGCAAAGCGCAAAGTTTGACCCCTTCAGCCGTGCTCTTCGGCTTGGCGGGAACAGTCACGGACATGGGCGCTTGTCTCAACGTGCACGCGGCCCTAGTCTGCGCTTTCCCCGGCTTCCCGACCGAAGGCAGCAGGTGCCGCCATGAATACTTCATTACGCCTCGCCCACCGGATCCTCCTCCCTGCGGTCGCGCTCCTCTGCGCGTTCCGCCTGCCCGCCGCCCCTTCGGAGACGGCGGCGCCACCATCGGGCGCCGCCCGGGTCCGTGAGCCGGCTGTCGCCGGGCTGTTTTACCCCAAGGATCCGGCCGAACTCTCC
>DASRKV010000021.1:0-4336 GCA_035648795.1 Opitutaceae bacterium | reverse complement strand
CGAGTTGCAGCTTCGCCGCGTCGTCGAGCTCGCCGGCATGACGGCCTACTGCGACTTCGCCGAACAGGTGACGTCGGACGCAGGCGGGCGCGACCGCGCCGACCTGGTCGTCCGCCTGCCGGGCGGGCAGCAGATCGTCGTCGACGCCAAGGCGCCGAACGACTCCTACCGCGAGGCCGCCAGCGCCACCGACGACGCGACCCGGGCCCTCAAGCTGGCCGATCACGCCACGAAGGTGCGCAACCATATCGACGCGCTCGGGGCCAAGGGCTACTGGGAGCAGTTCCAGCCGTCGCCGGAATTCGTCGTGCTGTTTCTGCCGGGCGACCAGTTTCTCGCAGGGGCGTTGCAGGCCGATCCGACGCTGATCGAGCGCGCGATCGGCAAGAAGGTCCTGCTCGCCACGCCGGCGTCGCTGATTGCGCTGCTCAAGGCGGCCGCGTACGGCTGGCGGCAGGAATCCGTCTCGAAGAACGCCGCCGAGATCGCCGATCTGGGCCGGCAGCTTTACGACCGGATCGCCACCTACGCCGAACATTTCGAGAAGGTCGGGCACGCGCTGGAAACGGCCACCAAGTCCTACAACGCGGCCGTGGGCTCGCTGGAAAGCAGTCTGCTCCCCGGGGCGCGCAAGCTGTCCGAACTCGGGGCCAAAGGGATCAAGAACCTGCCGGAGATCGGGCCGGTTGAGATTGTCCCGCGCGATCTCACCAGGCACGGATAGGCCGGTTCCGGATGCTGGATCCAGCTCCTTGATCCGAGGATTCCCGTAACAAGTCTTTCCAGCGCATTACCGGCCTTGGGGTGCGCAGTCCTCAGGCAGAGGATCGCAATTCTCGGTCAAAGGATTGCAATCCCGGGTCCCGGTATCGCGATTCCGGGCTTCAGAATCGCAAGACCCAATGTCTATCCGAAAGCCCCGCCCTCCAGTATCGCTTTCCCATCAGCGAGATATGAAGTCGTCCGCGCGCCACGCCCCAATGACCGCTCCGGAGGCACTCCCCCAGAGGAGAGGTTTCAGCCTCAAGGCAACCGGGTTTCGACCTGGCCTTATAGGGACTCATGCAGTCGGACAAGGTTCTTCCTCCTAGAGAAGCTGCGCCGCCAAACGGTGGAGCCCGCCGTCTCTGGCGGGCTTTGAACTTCGCCATCGAAAAACCCGTCGGGATGGCGGGTTCCACCTTGGTCAACTGAATCGTTTCAGCTGCTATGAAGCCGGGGAGATCAAGCGGGAAACAACGTGGTTGGTTCTCCGCGCTGCCGCGCTCCGTCGGCCATGGTTCTGCTGGCCAGCAGAACCATGGTATCTTTGTGGACATCGAATCCGACATATCGTTGAATCTTCTTCATGTGCTGGTCTCCTGTGTCGGTGGTTTTGGCTAACACCTCCACCAAGCGGATAGGCTCGCCTCTCGCGAGTAACCCGCGCTCCCGGGGACCAGCACATCCTTTTTCTGCGGCCTGCCTCACACAGCTATAGTGTCTGGGCAAAAGACTGACGAATTACGTTTGAATACTATGAAGCTACGAGATGTCCGCAAAGAGGTTTCACAGTTGATGTCGGACTCGGCGGCACGAGTTGGAGAGGACCGTAGCGCGACACTACAGCGGCTTGCTGGCATTCACGACCGGCTCCTCTAGATCAAAGTCGATCTATCTCTCGCAAAAGCGCCACGTGCCAGGCCGGATCTCGCGGTTTACAGGCGTATACTCGGGCAGTATGTGACAACCGCACGTGCCTACTGCGCTACTCATGCCGACTTCACTGGCTTCAGTAATCAGTTTGGCCACGCAGTGCAGGAGATTAGAGCACCGAAGTCATTTTTCGGTGATATATGCGAAGCGATCTTCGGCGAGGACCCAGAGAATCGTCGCATTAATCGCGGGCTCATATCTGCACACAGTCGTCTCGAAAATAAGTTTTTCCGTGCAGCGATGCGGACTACAGAAATTGCTCGAGAGCTCGATCTATTGACTGAGCGCATGCTTCCCCCGCCGCGGAAGAAAAGGAAGCCCAAGTCAATGAAAACGGAGCCCAATCGGGTAGCCTTCAAGCTTAGGGAGAACCGGACGGGATCAGGTCGAAACAATTGTGGTCGACGGCGAAGGGATGTCGCCAAGCGCGCGACCGGCCGAACGAAGTGACAGCTATCGCTCGCGCCCAGGGGTAAGCGTCCAGCGGGCGCCGCCAGCCCCGTGCCCGCCTCCCACCACTCGATGGCCTGGCTTCGACGTTCTCAGTGATCCCACGGCAGGTGGACAAGCGCCGCTGCAGACGGCCTTGGCTGTCATGCCGGCTGCGGGGCCGCCGCCACGCCAGCCGTGCCCGTGCTTCCTCTTGAACGGCGAAGATCCCTCTTCCGCTTGCATACACCTAAATGGATGTCATTATGTGTACTCATGAAAAGAACCAACATCGTCCTGGACGAACGATTGGTGCGCCACGGTCTGAAGAGCACCGGCCTGAAGACCCGGCGTGCATTGGTCGACTATGCCCTGAGGGAATTAGTGCGACGGGAGAAACAAACCGGCCTGCTCGCGTTGAAGGGAAAGGTTCGTTGGGCCGGCGATCTCCAGCAGATGCGCACGACGCGCACGCCGTGAAGCTTCTCGTCGATACGACGGTTTGGATCGATTTTTTCCGCGGGGCTCAGACGCCCAAGGTCACTCTCCTCGAGCAGGCGATTCAGGCTCGGGACGACATATGCTGCTGTGGCTTTGTGCTGACAGAGGTCCTTCAGGGCATCCGAGACGATAACGAGCTTGTGACCACCAAGCGTTTGTTCGAAGGACTTGTCTACCTTGACGATGATCGGACGACCTTTCAGTTGGCCGCCTCCATCTATCGGGAGCTTCGGCGCACGGGGCGCACCATCCGAAATTCCATCGATTGCTTGATTGCCGCTATAGTCGTTCAGCACGGTGTCGCCTTTCTGGAGAACGACCGCGACTATCAGTTCATCGACCAGCATTATCCCCTGAATCGCATTTGAAGACGCCGAATCGGGTCGCCGGTGCTGATTAGCCACCGGCCCGCACGCCAACCGGCGGGCGGGTTCGGCCTTCGCACGAGGCTACGGACCGACACGGCCGTACCGGGCGGTTCCGGTCTCCCGGATCCGCCGACCGTGGAAGAGCCCCGGCTTCGACGCCCTCAGTGATCCCACGGCAGGTGGACGTCCACCCGCGGATGCCGCCAGACCCGGAACACCTCGAACATCTTGCCGGGGTTAAGAATGCCCCGGGGATCGAGCGCGTGTTTCACCGCCAGCATCGCGTTCACCTGCGCCTCGCTGTGCTGCAGCCGCAGGAACGGAGTCTTGGCGAGGCCGATGCCGTGTTCGCCGGAAATCGCTCCGCCAAGCGCCACGACCGTCTCCATCAACCGTTGCACCGCAGCCTCGGCCGCGCGACATTCGGCGGGATCCGCGCAGTGATACATGATGTTCACGTGGAGGTTGCCGTCGGCGAGATGACCAAAAGTGGGAATGGGCAGGCCGGACTGGCGGCGCAACCGGTCGAGGAAACGGGCGAAGCGCTCGTACTGCCGCATCGGGATCGCGATGTCCTCGTTCAGCTTGGCGTCGCCCAGTTCAAACATCGCCGCGGAGCACTGGCGGCGCACGGCCCAAAGCTTTTCCGCCGCCGCGCGATCGCGCGCCTCGCGGAAGGCCGCCGCCTTCCGCCGCGCCCAGTCCAGCAACGCGCGCTTTTGTTCGGCGACCTCGCCGGCCGACCCGGCGAGTTCGAGCAGGATGACCGGGCGGCCCGCCTGGCCGGGAAAGACGCTCTGGCCCGTGGCGCGTTCGGTGCACTGCACGCTGTAACGGTCGAGATACTCGCAGATGGCCGGCTGCACCCGGCGGGCAAACAGCTCGCGCGTCGCGCGCAAGGCCGTGACTTCATCGGCAAACGACGTCAACAGGGCCCAACGCACCGGGGGCAGCGGGATCAGCTTGAGCACGGCGTCGGTCACGACGCCCAACAGGCCTTCGCTGCCGATCCAGAGGTCCCGCAGGTTGAAGCCGGCGGAAAACTTCTTCGTCGCCGTGCCCCATTCCACCCATTCCCCGGTGGGCAGAAAGCCCTTGAGCGCGAGGACGTAGTCGCGGGTGACACCATACTTGCCCCCGTGCATGCCGCCGGCGTTGCAGGCAACATTGCCACCGATGGTGCAATACTTCTCCGACGACGGATCGGGCGGGTAGAACCAACCCTCCGCCTCGGCCGCCGCGCGGACCACGGCATTCGTCGCGCCCGCCTGCACGTGCGCCAGCCCGGTTTCCGCATCGATGCGCACCCGGCGCAACCCGGTGAGATCGATCACCCAGCCGCC
>DASRKV010000020.1:0-5097 GCA_035648795.1 Opitutaceae bacterium | reverse complement strand
CTTCTCGGAGACGCCGTCGAAAAAAGAAATCTGGAAAGAAAACAGATGATCCACAAGGAACTGATCACCAAACAGATTCCCGGCATCAGTCAGGATGAGATCTCCGCGCATTTCAACCTGCTCCCCGAACGCTACTTCCTGCACACGGAGGCGGGTGAGATCGCCCTGCACATCCAGATGGTCAACCGCCTGCTCAAGTCCATCAGCGAGGCGGACTCCGTCAGTTCCCTCCGGCCGATTGTTGACTGGAAGGACGATCTCAACCGCAGCCTCACAATCGTGAACGTGGTCACCTGGGACCGGGCCGGTCTGTTCTACAAACTGGCGGGCGGCTTCAGCGTGGCCGGCTTGAACATCCTCGGCGCCAAGGTCATCTCGCGCTCCGACCATATCGCCATCGACACCTTCTACGTCGTGGAACCCGGACGCGGCGTGGTGCAAAGCCAGGCGGCCATGGAGACCTTTGCGCGGACGGTCGAGGCCGCGCTCATTCAGAACAAGGACCTGTATCCCGGCATCGTGGCCCAGGCCCAAAAGATCAGCGGCAGCCGGTACACGACCGAGAACAACACCCTGCACACGTCGTTCCCGCCGACCGTCGAGGTCTACCATGAGCTGGCGATGATGCACACGATCGTCGACATCCAGGCGCGGGATCAGATCGGGCTGCTCTATCGTCTCGCCAAGGTCATTTTTGACCATGGCTTCGACATCACGTTCGCCCGGATCAACACCGAGCGCGGCGTCGCCCTCGACACGTTCTACATCGAAAGCGCCAACCATGAACCCACCGAGGACACGGCGCGCCTCCATGCTCTGCGCGATGCGCTGGCCCGCGTGATCACGCCCGCCGTGGTGGACCAACCGGTCGTCTGACCGAACGCAAACCCGGTTCTGCGCGTTCGCCGGTTGAGCAGACATGGGCGGGACGCTCATGCCACGTGGCACGGGCATCTTGCCCGTGGGTTTGAGCGAACGCTCAAGACCGGATTTGCGCTCCGTCTGATCGGTTTCTGATATCGTCATTTTCACCGCAGTCTGCACGCTGGCCTGCCGTGGACAGCCAATCTGCAGCCTCGGGGAGTTTGCCGGAAACGAATGTGCACGATCCGCTTTGCGAGGACGCTCGCGCCCTCCCGGTACTCTATCGGATCGCGTCGGTCGGGACCCAGACGGATGACCCGCGGGCCGCGCTCCAGATCATCCTCCGCGCGATCGCCGGCCGGTTCCACGCCACCTGCGGTTCGATTGCCCTCATCAGTCCGGACTCCGGCCGGCTCGAGATGGAGATTCAACAAGGACTGCCTCCGGACAGCGCCGATATTGCCCTTCGCCTGGGCCAGGGAATCACCGGGTGGGTGGCTTTTCACGGACGCGCGCAACTCGTGCGCGATGTCGCCGTGGACCCGCGGTATATTCTGTTGCGGGCGGACGTCCGCTGCGAAATGGCGGCTCCGATGGAGGCCAACGGCCAGGTCATCGGCGTCATCAACCTCGACAGCGACCAGCCCGGCGGATTTGCCGCAGCCGACCTGGCGCTCCTTGAGCGCCTGACCGCGGAGGCGACCACGGTCGTGCAGCGTCTCTGGCAACTCCGTCAGCTTCAGGGGAAAGCCCGCCAGTTGGAGACGCTCATCACGGTCGGCCAGTCGTTGGTGTCCCAACTCGAGGAACAGGAACTTTTCGACACCGTCACCCGGGAGGCGCGCCAGATCATGGGCGCGCGCCTCTGTGCGCTCTACCTGCACGATGCGGCCCAGGCGACTGCGCAACTGGTCTCCGTGTCGTCGCCCGCGCCGGCAGATTCCGTCGCAACCGCCGGGTCCGTGCCGCTGCCCGCGGGTCATCTGCCGCTCGACCATTGCCTGATTGCGGCCGTCCTGCACGCAAAACGGCAGATCGAGTTTCAGAATCTCTCGAGCCCGGAGTACGCCGACGTCATCGATCTGCCGCGCGATCACGGCCTGCATTCGCTGCTGGCGGCCCCCCTGCTGTTTGAAGGCGAAGCCATCGGCGTGCTCGGCGCGTTCACCGACCAGCCGCATCGCTTCAACAACGACGAGAAACGCCTGCTCGGCGCCCTGGCCAGCCTCGGGGCGGTGGCCATCCAGAACTCCCGGCTCTACGCCCGCGTGTTCCAGAGCGAAGAGTCGCTGCGCAAGAACGAGCGCCTCACGACGCTCGGCCTGATCGCCGCCGAAATCGCCCACGAGATTCGGAACCCGCTCACGGTCATCAAACTCCTGTACGGCTATCTCAATCTCGACTTTCCGGCGGACGACCCGCGCCGGAAGGACACCCGCGTCATCAGCGAAAAACTCGACCAGCTCGAGGCGATCGTCACCCGCGTTCTCAACTTCGCCAAGGCGCCATCAAGCCTGCATTCGCGCTGGCCGGTGGTCGAGATCATCGAGGATACGATCGTGCTCATCCGGCTGAAGCTCGCCCAGGGCAAGATCCGCCTGCATTTCCAGCCGCCGAGTCCGTCACCGGTCGTCGATGGGCACAAGGGCCAGTTGCAACAGGTTCTGCTCAACCTGCTGCTGAATGCGATGCAGGTCATGCCGGACGGCGGCGAAATCACGGTGCGCTGCGCGACGGAAGAACGGAACGGCCTCACGGCGGTGAACATCGATATCACTGACACGGGGCGCGGCATCCCCGAGGCGATCCGCGACCGGATGTTCGACTCGTTTCTCAGCGGCCGGCCCGACGGCACTGGACTCGGTCTCGCGATCGTCGAACGCATTCTCCGCAGCCATCACGGTGGCATCGCCGTGCTCGCCACCAGTCCGCAAGGGACCACGATGCGCGTCACCCTGCCGCTGGCGCGGTCGTGATCCCGGATTGCGGCCGGACGCGCCCGGCTCCAGACTGGCCGCATGCTCACGATTCTTGTCATGACCGTCATCGGGGCTGATCGGCCCGGTTTGGTGCAATTGCTGGCCGCCTGTGTGGCCGACCATGGCGGCAACTGGCTCGAGAGCCGGATGTGCCGTCTGGGCGGACAATTCACCGGGATTCTCCGGGTCGAGGTGCCGGCGGCGCGTGCGGACACGCTCGGGCGCGCCCTGCGCGAACTGGAGGCGAAAGGACTGCACGTGACCGTCCACACGGAAAGCGGCGCGCTCCCCGTGATGACCGGCTCGATGGTCACGATCGAGCTCGTCGGTCAGGACCATCCCGGGATCCTGCGGCAAGTGTCGGCCGTGCCGGCCACGCACGGGGTGAACGTCGAGGAACTCGCCTCCGAATGCGTCAGCGCGCCAATGGGGGGCGGCAATCTGTTCCAGGCCTGCGCCACCGTGCTCGTGCCTCCCTCGGTCAACATGTCCGCGCTGCGCGCCGATCTCGAGAAGATCGCCGCCGACGTGATGGTTGACCTGAAGCTTACCTGATACCGGATAGCGGAGACCGGAAACCGGAGAGTTGAGGTCCGGCGCACCTATTTGAGATCGCGGACACCGGAAACCGGAAAGCGGATACCGGAAACCGGAAAGCAAGGAGGGGAGAGCAGCCAGAAGGCGGAGAATTTCCGGTTCTCATTTGCCCTGGGTACCGACAGGTGCCTGAGGCCATGAACCGAGAAGACTTCAAGAAACGCACCAGGGACTATGCCCTGCAGGTTGTCCATTTGGTGGAATCACTGCCTGCCGACCGGATCTCGCATATTTTGGGTGGCCAGCTTTTGCGTGCCGGGACTTCGGTTGGCGCGAACTACCGCTCCTCTGTCCGGGCGAAATCCCGCGCGGACTTCATTTCCAAGATGAGCGTCGTCGAGGAGGAGTGCGACGAATCGCTCTATTGGATGGAGCTTCTGACCAACATTGGCAGGGTTGAACCCGGACAGGTCGAGGGATTGATGAAGGAAGGCGATGAAATCATCGCAATTGTTGTCGCTTCGATCAAAACCGCCCGCGAGCGTGCCTGACGATCGGGGCCGTCACGCCATCTCCGCCCTCCGGCATAGGTATGGCTTTCCGGTATCCGGTCTCCGCAGTCCGATATCCTCTCTCCGGTATCACATCACTGCTCGTTGGCCATCCGCTTTCCGGTATCCGCTTTCCGGTATCCGGTCTCCGCTTTCCGGTATCGAATCACTCGTCGAGTTCGACGTTCCAATAGGCGAGATCGAGGAAATCCTTCCACATCTCCCGGTGGCGCGTCCCGAGCACGAGCGAGATGACCGGCCGCCACTTGGGCCGCACCGGTTTGCGGATCAGCCGCACCCCGGCCTCATGCGGCAGGCGGTTGGCCTTCCGCGTATTGCACTTGACGCACGAACACACGATGTTGTCCCACGTGGTCCGACCGCCGTAGTGCCGCGGAATGATGTGGTCGAGGTTCAATTCCTCGCGCGGAAAACGGACGCCGCAATACTGGCATTGGTTCTTGTCCCGCTCGAACACGTTGTTGCGCGTGAGCTTCAATTCCTTGCACGGCAGCTTGTCGAAGAACGTCAGCAGGATCACGCGCGGCAGGCGGATCGTGTGGCGCACGGTGTGCACCGTTTCGAGGTCCGAGAGCGGCGGATTGTGCCGCGAAAAATCGATCCAGTCCATCATCGAGAACACCTTGAAGTCGTCCTCGGCATGATGCACGACATGGGCGTGCCCGCGCGCCAGCAGCGCAAAGGCTCGACGGGCACCGATCACATTCACCGCCTGCCACAGGCGGTTGAGCACCAGGACCGGTTGATCAAGCGCAGCATCCATGACGAAGGTGGGAGCTAAGCACCGCCCCGTGACCTGTCAAGCAACGCACCCGACGGGGCGCCGCCTCATGCCCTTCTCACGCCATGGGGTGAACGCGATGCTCTGGCGCCGGCGGCTTTGGAGAGGCGGGAAGCGCCTCGCTGTGGCGTCCGTTGCGCGGACCGAGCGTTGCCGGGGATGGAAATTCCGCCTCGCCGAAAGGAGGCGGATGCGCCCGCTGGGCGGGCTAGTCCCGCCTGACCCGCTTGAGTTCAGCCATTTCTTCCCGGAGCCGCCGGCTCATCACGTCCGGAATCGTGCCTTGTACCGGTGCGTCAGCCTCGCCGCCCGGTCGCGGGAGATCATCCGGCCGGGAATGTTTTCCCGTCGTCAATGCATGGGC
>DASRKV010000019.1:0-17959 GCA_035648795.1 Opitutaceae bacterium | reverse complement strand
CGGAGGCCGGCGGCCGTCGCGTTGATGACCAGCGCGCCGGTCGGAAGGCCGGCCGGCGGCGATGATGGGGCAAATCCGTGCAGCGGCACGTTGGCGGCTATGGGCTGCAACGCCGTGAGCAGGGCGTCCAGGCGGGCGGCGGTGCGGTTGGCAATCCACAGCGACGCGCAATGACGTTGCAGACACTCCACCGCGGCGGCCCGGGCGGCGCCACCGGCGCCAAGCAGGATCACGTGGGCCTCCTTCAAGTCGGCGCCCAACTCCTCACGCAATCCCTGGGCGAGGCCATACCCGTCGGTATTGTAGCCGCGCCAGCCGTGGTCCAATCGCAGCACCGTGTTGACCGCTCCGATCGGCCGCGCCGCGGGATCCACCTCGGCGACGCAGTCAAAGGCGATAATCTTGTGAGGCACGGTCAGATTCAGGCCGCAAAAACCACGCTGGTGGAAAAGATCGAGCGCCGCGGGCAATTCCGCCGGCGGAACGTCAAACTTGTAGTACCGCCAGGAGGCAAACCTCCCCTGGTCGCGGGCCATCCCGGCCAGGGCGGCGTTGTGCATCGCCGGGCTGAGCGAGTGCTCGACCGGGTGCCCCAACACGGCCAGCGCGGTGCCGGGAAACGACCAACGCGTCAGATCGGCCAGGGTGTGAACGGAATCGGTAGGGCTCAATTTCGATTCTTGATTTTCGATTTTCGATTGGAAGGCAACCCGACGGGCTCGCCAGATCCAAAAGCGAGACGCAAAAATCGAAAATCCCTACGAGGTGTGGCGCTCATAGGTGGCTTCAAATTCCTCCACCAGATCGGCGTACAATCGCGCCCGGAGTTCGTCGCGCGCGACGGCATAATGGCTGGAAAGGTTCCGGCAGCACCGGCAGAGCACTTCCCGCACGGGCGTCGGGGCCAGATCGGAGATCGTGGGCGTAAGGTGATGCTGCCGGAGCACGGCGAACAACTCCGCCGGCGTGCGAAAAGCCCCTTGCTCGAAGGGGTCGATGAAGAACGGGGTGGCCTCGAGGAAACTGCCCACGACGAAATGACCCGGCAGGCCGACGGGCTCGAGGGTGAGTCCCACGCGCTGCGCGACCAGCACGTAGATGATGCTGAGCGTGATGGGCAGCCCTTTGCGCCGCGCGAGCACTTCGTCGATGAAGCTGTTGAGCGGATCCGCGTAGTGTTCGACGTTGCCGCCGAAGCCGTATTCGTGGAAGAGCACCCGGTTGAGCACGCGGCATTTGTCCCGCGCGCTGGAGGGCTCGACCATCAGCTCCCGGCAGCGGGCCGCAATTTCGTCGAAGGTCGCGCAGCACGCGCCGACGTCGAGCTCGGGCGCGTGGATGCGGCTCAGCAGGAGCGATCCCGTTTCGAGTTCATAGTTCAGCGAGCGGATGAAGCCTTTGAACTCGGCCACCGGGTCGCTGAATTTCAGTTCGTGAAGGAACCAGGCGGCGTGCCACGCCAGCGGGCGGTTCTGCCCCCGGACGATTTCCTGGAGAAACGGGACCACGAGCGCACTGCGACGGGCGAACTCCGAAACCAGGGCCGCGCGAACGACGGGGGTGGTGTCGTCGAGGAGCGCGCGGAAGGCGCCTTGCAGCGGAGCACTCAGTTGGTCGGGATCCACGCGCCTAATCGAAGGCGATTCTTCTGGCGAGGCAACCCGGAAACCGGGCGCGGCGTGCGCATCGGCCAATTGTCGGTGAATTGCGAGTCGGCTCGAAAAAGGCCCGGGTGGCCCGCCCGTGGTTCGGAAGAATCCCCAGACATGGGCAAGATGCCCATGCCACCCTGGGCCGACGCCAACGCCGCAGCGCGCCTGCTAGCCGCGCGCACCGAACAGCGCGGTACCGACGCGGACGAGGGTGCTGCCCTCGGCCACGGCGAGGGTGAGATCGCCGGTCATGCCCATGGAGAGTTCGCGCAGCGGTGCTCCGGTCCGGGCCGTCAGTTCATCCCGCAACCGGCGCAGCGCCGCGAACGTGCGCTGCGCCACGGCCGGATCCTCCGAGAGCGGGGCGATCGTCATGAGGCCGTCCACCTGGAGATGGGGCAGGGCCAGGGCGGCGTCCAACAGCCGAGGCGCCTCGGCCGGCTCCGCGCCGAATTTGTCCGGATCTTGGCCGGCATTGATCTGCAGCAACACCGGAAGACGCCGGCCTTGTTCGCCGGCCGCCCGATCGAGGAGCGTGAGCAGTTTCAGGCTGTCGACGCTCTGGATGCGGTCAAAATGGGCGGCGGCGAGCGCCGCCTTGTTCGATTGGAGATGCCCGATGAGCTCCCAACGGATGGCGGCGGTGCACTGCGCCCGTTTGCCGACGGCCTCCTGCACGCGGTTCTCGCCGACCGCGGCGAAGCCGTAGCGGGCGGCATATTCGACGGCCGCCGGGGGATGGGTCTTGGTCACCGCCAGCAGCTGCACTTCGGAGGGATTTCGTCCGGCCTGCCGGCACGCTGCCGCGATTTTTTCTCGCACCGCGTCGGCCTTCCCCCTAAAAGTTTCATAGTCAATAAACATTAAGCAACCTACTTAAAAGATTGCGCCCAAATTAGTGCGCTTGATGATAGGTCCCGAAAAAATCGCTTACCATGCAAGTGGAGAACTTCAAAATCTTCGCCGACCTCGTTGAGACCAAAAGCTTTTCGAAGGCTGCCAAACTGAACGGCATCACACAGTCCGCCGTGAGTCAACAGGCCCGTGCGATGGAGCGGCATTTCAAGTCGCTGCTGATTGACCGCAGCCAGAAGCAGTTCCAACTGACCCGCGAAGGGCTCCGGGTGTACGAGACCGCGAAGGAGGTGCTGCACCAATACGAGAAGCTCCTGAGCGAACTGCAGGAGATGAAGAAGGTGATCAGCGGCACGATCCGCATCTCCACGATCTACTCGATCGGCCTCCACGAACTGCCGCCGTTCATCAAGCGGTTCCTGCACGAATATCCCTCGGTCAACGTGCGGGTGGAGTATCGCCGCTCGAACCTGGTCTACGAGGACATCCTGCACAACTCCGTCGATTTCGGCCTGGTCGCCTTTCCGGTGAAGATGCGCCAGATCGAGATGATTCCTTTCCGGAACGATCACCTCGTGCTCATCACGCATCCGAGCCACCCACTGGCCAAGAACGGGGACGTGCTGCTCCAGGCGTTGACGGGCCACAAGTTCATCGGATTCGACCCCGACATCCCGACGCGCAAGGCGGTCGACCAGATCTTCCGGGAGAACCGGATCGAGATCGAGCCGGTGATGGAGTTTGACAACATCGAGACCGTGAAGCGCGCCGTGGAGATCGATGCGGGCATCGCCGTGGTGCCGCATGCGACGGTCGTGCAGGAGGTGAAGCAAGGGACGCTCGTGGCGTTGCATTTCAAGGGGAAGGAGTTTACCCGCCCGCTCGCCATCTTGCACCGCAAAGGTCGCGTGCTGACCCCGGCGATGAGAAAATTCATCGAAACCCTGGGCAGCGATCCCACCGTCGAACCACTGCCGGCGTGACGGCCGGCCGGGCATCCGGTTCCGCGCCGCAAGTCCTTCGCAGTCTTGACCTGAGCGCACAGAAGCGGCTTGTTGAAGCATGGCTGCCGTGCTGCTGTCAGTTTACGCGCTGACGCTGACCGGGTTGATCTTCTTCGCCGCGCACCGGCTGAAGATCCTGTGGCTGTACGCGCGTTACTGCCGCGGAGAAACGCCGGCGCCGCCCGCCTGGGAAGGGCGCCTGCCGCTGGTCTGCGTGCAGTGCCCGGTGTACAATGAACCGCTGGTCATTGCCGGCCTGCTGGACTGCGTCACCGCGCTGCGCTGGCCCGGCGACCGGATCGAGATCCAGGTGCTCGACGACTCGACCGACCACACCCCTGCCGTGATCGAGGAATGGCTGGCCGCGCATCCGGAGCGCGCGCGGTGCTGTCGCCATCTGCGGCGCGTGGACCGGGCCGGCTACAAGGCCGGCGCCCTGACGGCGGGGATCCAGCAGAGCGACGCGAGCTTCTTTGCGGTCTTTGATGCGGATTTCCGGCCGGCGCCCGATTTTTTGGAGGTCCTGATCCCGCATTTTGCCGATCCCCGCGTGGCGGTGGTGCAGGCGCGGTGGGATTTTGCAAATCGCGGCTCCAGTCTGCTGACCCGGTTTCAGGCCGTGTTTCTCGACGCCCATTTTGTCGTCGAGCAGGCGGCGCGCCACGCGAGCGGGCTGTTCTTCAACTTCAACGGCACTGCCGGGATCTGGCGGCGCAGCGCGCTGGAGGATGCCGGCGGCTGGACGGACGATACGGTGACCGAGGATCTCGACATCAGCTATCGCGTGCAGCTCCGCGGCTGGCGGCTGGTGTATCGCGACGACTATCCGGTTCCCTCGGAACTGCCGGAGAGCCTCACCGCCTTCAAATCACAACAACGGCGCTGGACGAAAGGCGGAGTTCAGGTCGCCCGCAAGCTGATCCGCCGGGTCCTGGCCAGCCGGGCGTCGGCGCGGGTGAAACGCGAGGCGGTCAGTCATCTGATCACCGGGTTGGTGCATCCGCTCCTCATGCTTTTTGTGGCGCTGCTGGTGCCGTGCCTTTTGATCATCGAGACCCATCCCAGCCGGCTCTGGTGGCTGGTCAATCCCGTCACGTTCATCCTGCTGGGTGCGACGACGATGGCTTTTTATGTCACCGGGCAGTATTTCCGCCGGCGCGAATGGCTCGGGGGGCTCGTTTGCCTCGCGGCCGCGCCGGTGGTGATGGCGTTTGGATTGGCGATGAGCGTCAGCGGCTGCCTGGCCGTCTTCGAAGGCATGCTGACCAACGGCGGCGAGTTTGTCCGCACCCCCAAGGGCGGTGCCAGGGCCGCCGGGGTCGACGGCGGGCTGGCGAAGATCGGCAGCCGGACGCTGTTCACCACGGTCCTTTTTGGCGAGGTGGCCCTGGGTGCCTGCATGCTGGCCGGCGCCGCCTACTTTCAGCGGGAGGGCATGCTGCTCATCGCCATGATATTGCTGGTCAAAGGGATCGGCTTTCTGGGGGTCGCGGCGATCTCCACCTACGATTTGCTCCCCGGGTTGCCGGCGCCGGGCCCCGGCCCAGATCGCGGGAATGCCTGCCGGGGTCGATGGCTCCCACAGGTTGAGAAACCGAAACCCATATGAAAATCATGCGCCCGGGCCCCCTCGCCGCCCTGTTCATCGCTGCTTCCAGCCTGGCTCTGCCGACCCTTCACGCCGATGACGGCTTCAAACCATTTCCGGCGCCGGCCTGGACGCTGCAGGACGTTAATGGCAAGGCCGTCAGTTCGGACCAATTGAAGGGCAAGGTCGTGGTGCTCGATTTTTGGGCCACCTGGTGCGGCCCCTGCCGCTTCGAGATTCCCGGCTATATCGAACTGCAAAAAAAATACGGGGACGCCGGCCTCGCAATTGTGGGAGTTTCGCTCGACCGCGGCGGGCCGTTGGTCGTGAAGAAGTTCGTCGAGGAACAAAAGATCAACTACCTGATCGTGCTGGGTGACGACAAGGTGGCGGAGGCGTTTGGCGGAGTGGAGGCGATCCCGACGACATTCATCATCGACCGCGGCGGAACGGCGCGTTTTCGCAAGGAAGGGGCGATGGACCACGAGGAGTTCGAGGCGATCTTGAAGCCGTTTCTGAAGCAGTGAAAACAGAAAGGGGGCCGGCGATAACCCCTAACGCCGGCCCCCACTGTATTCTTGGTCCGGCGTCCGGCCGAACCTCCATGTTACCCAGAATCCTGCGGTGCAGGATAAACCTGTTCTCAACCCCCGATAAGCATGGCCGGTGCCAAGACCAGGGCCCGACCGCTTTTTGCGGCAGATTCGGCGGCAGCCGGATGATCAAGGCGGAACTTCGGACAACTCCCTGGGTTTAACCGTATCTAGGCAAATTGTAGGAGCGAGTTTGCTCGCGATTCCGAGGTGAAAATCGCCTGCAAGCAGGCTCCTACACCGGTCATCTGACGGCGTTCTTGTCTACGAGCGAGGCCGAGGTTCATTGCATAGCCACGGTTCAGCGTGTCCCGTTCCCACGCGATCACCCGGCGCAGTGGCCATTTCTAGCCACGACGCACCACATAGGGCGGCGGCGCCTCGATATAAAAGCGGGACAGCTCCGCCAGTTGGTCGGCCACCTCGCGGTCGGAGCGGCACCGGGGCATTTTGTGCTGACCGCCCCACCGGCCGTTTCTCTTCATCCATTGCTCAAATACGCCGGGCATGACGAGGCGCACGGCGGGCGCCTCCAAGCCGCGGCCCTTGCGCTTGGCCGCGTAATCGTCGTTGCGCCGCATGAGCTCAAGGTCGAGTTCGGGGCTGATGATGTTGGCGGTCGGCGTTTCGGTGGTCGGGACCTTGAGCTCGATCCACCATTCATGGCGTCCGCGCATCTGTCCGGTGAGCGTGCTGGCAAACACCGGCGCGACATGGAAATTCACAATGGTCCATCCGTGGCGCTGGCAGACGAGCAACAGGGTGTCGGTGAGCTCCTTCTCGATGACGTGTTCGCCGAACGCACTGAGCTGAAGACGGGTGCGGCCGACGTAGATCAGCCGCGGCACGTCGGTCGACACGAACCGCACCACGTCGCCCACGACATAACGGAACAGACCGGCGGGCGTCGTAAGCAACAGGGCGTAATCGACTCCCGTCTCCACGCCCTCGAGCGGCACGGCTCTCGGGCCCAGGTTGGCGAGATTGTGTTCGTCAAACACGGTCAGCGGAAGAAATTCGAAGTGCAGTCCCGCGTCGGTCATCAGCCGCAATCCGGCGGTCGCGTCGGCGTCTTGCGCGGCAATAAACCCCTCGGATGCCGGGTACACCTCGTGGAAGTTGACCGGCGCGCCCAGCGCGGCGCGGAGTTCGTCGACAAACGGCGCGATCGGGACGCCACCGTGGACCAGGCACTCCAGATGCGGCCAGATGGTTTTCAGCGGTGGAGCGGAAATCCCGCCGCTCCCCGCCCGGTGGCGCACGGCCTCGGCCAGGATCAGGATCCAGCTCGGAATGCCGGCGATCAGCGTGATGTCGCGCTGCCAGGTGCGTTCGGCGATGGCCTCGATCTTGGCCGGCCAGTCGCTCATCTGCGCGATCTGGGCGCCGGGCTCGTAGAAGTGCTTCTCCGCCCACCGCGGCAGATTCAGCGCGGCGATGCCGCTGAGATCGCCGGCGCAGGGCGAGTCCGCCTTGCCTGCTTCAATCCGGGTGAGCACGGTGCTGCCGCCCAGGAACAGATGCCGGCCGCGGAGCACGTCCGTGCGACCGACGCGGGCGGTATAGTAGAGCAGCGAGTCGAGGCCCGCCTGGCGAAAATGCGCGAGCATCTCCCGGGTCACGGGCAGATATTTCGTCGGCCCCGCCGTGGTCCCGGAGGAGACCGCAAAATAGGCGCAACGGCCCGGCCAGAGCACGTCGGCCTCGCCGTTTTTCATGCGCTCCACGTAGGGCGCAATTGACTCGTAGGTCCGCGGCGCCACGCGGGCGCAAAATGTCGCGTAGGGCAGACCCGCCTCGATGCCCGCCGCGCGTCCGGCCTTGGTGGCCGCCAGGCGGCTGACCAGGTGCTGGAAAGCGTTCCCCTGCGCCGCGTGACCCGGATCCGTTCGCCGCAGTCGGCGCGCCGTGCGGGCGGACAGCATGCTGGCGGCAAACTTCACCAAGCCTTTGGGCGGGGGGGCGATCATGGCGGAGCCGTTCCCGCCAGACGAGACGACCGCCGCGCCCGCGGCAAGCGTATTCACGCGGCGCGTCGGGTCTTACTTGATCTTAACCGGCGGTAGAATTCCGCCAGATGCGGGTGGAAGTCAAAGCAGTGGAAGATGAGGGAAGCATGCTGGACGGGACTCCCTTGTGAGTTGCTGACCAGCCGGCAGTCGCCTTGGGGGAACCAGTTTTGCGCCGTGTTTTCGAGGGCGAAACGCATCGGGGAACGTTCCGCCAGAACGGAACTTTCCTTCTCGGCGTAGAGAATCAACGTCGGCACATCCGTCAGCGGCCGGGCGCCGGCGCCGGGCCCGACAGACAGCGCGCGCAGCTGGCGAAGCGACTGGACGCGTTCGCAGGCGCCACGGAAATCGATGGCCTGAAGGGTGGCGAGGACGGCCGTGCGCAAGTGGCGGAGTTCGTCCTGGCTCAAAATGGCGCCCGGCACCTCCTTGTTCTGCGCGCCGGCTTCGAACATTTTCCGAAAAATGGCGCGCGACCGTTCGATGAGCCGGCCGTCGACCGTCGCGCCGGGTTCGAGGTACGGCTGGATCGCGCGCCCGAGGAGCGTGCCGGGTCTGGCCTCGCCCGGGGAGAGCAAGTCCTCCACGCCGGCCACCGGGCTGATCATGACGAGGCCGCGCAAGGCGGAGCGGGCGCAGCTTGTTGACGGTGGCGCGAAAAAAGGTGCGGAGCGGAACCGGGGGCGCGAAACGGCCAATCTGCGCCAGCAGGGGGATCGACGCGACGAGGCTGGCAGGAGTGATGACGGCCATGGCCCCCACGCTTCTTCGCCGCCGCAGACGTGGCAAAGTGAATCCGCCGGCGCCATCCAATCTTAACCCGGGCGAAACTTTCCCGTGACTTTCGCGGGGGATTTTCGCATTTCATGGCCCATGGCATTGCCCCCGGTCGTCTTCGAGGACGAGGTCCTGCTCGTGTTCGACAAGCCGAACGGCCTGCCGGTGGTGGCCGAAGGCGGAGCCGGGACGGGAGGAAGTCTCATCGCCCGGGTCCACGCCGAACTCGATCGGCGCGTCGCGAATGTGCACCGGCTCGATCCGGACGCGAGCGGGGTGGTGCTGTGCGCCCGGACGAAAGCCGCGCGCGATTTTTTAAGCGGGCAGTTTCAGGCAAAAACGGTGGAGAACGTCTGCCACGCGCTGGTGATTGGAGCGCCTGCGCAGGATGCCTTCCGGGTCGAGCTTTCGCTGGCCGAGGACCAACACCGGCCCGGCTGCATGCACATCGCGGCGAGGGGCGGCCGTCCCGCCGTGACCGAGTTCCGGGTTCTCGAGCGGTTTCAAGGCTTCGCCTGGGTCGAATGCCGGCCGCGCACCGGCCTGCGGCATCAGATCCGCGTGCATCTTGCGTCCAGCGGACTGCCGATTCTCAATGATGAAATATACGGCAACGATGCACGGCTGCTGCTTTCCGGTTTGAAACGCGGCTATAAAGGACGGGCCCAGGAACGGCCGCTGATCAGTTGCCTCGCGCTGCACGCCAGCGCCCTCACCGTGACGCATCCGGTGACGCATGAGCCGGTGACCCTCCGCGCCCCGCTCACGAAGGAGTTGGAAATCGCGCTCAAGTACCTGCGCCGCTTCGGCGGGCCGGGCCGGGCGTAGTCCGCTGGTTTCGCGGGGACGCGACGCCCCCTGGGCTCCGCAGGCCCGGTGAAGGAGGCTCGCCACGTTTTGGTCATAATTGCTCAGTCCGGGCTGCCGCGGCTCCGATTGGTGGAGCGAACGAGGTTCCTATTCTGGCTCTGTAACTTCCGAAAGCAGGACAAGGCCCGAGGCGTGGTCACGCATGAATGTTTTTTCACCTGCTTGTGACGGGCATGTCATGTGCTCGACATGAATGACGGTTATCTTGCGGCGGTTGCTTGCTTCAGGGTTCCAAGGTTCTTTGAAGAGGGTGCGGGCATGTTGATGGGCGGACGAGAGACGGGCCGCGCGAGCGGACGGATGACGTCAGCCCCAAAACTCAACTTTGCCGGGGCCGGTGGCCTCGGCTCCGACGCCGGCAAAAGCGTCCGTGGCGGATCATCATGGGACGATACGCCCGCCGGACGTTTAACCTGAAAACGAAAGCAAACTCTCCGCCTTATCCGCGGAGTTTATCACGCCATGAAACACATCAGCATGCTCGCCAGAATCGTCAGCCTGTTTGCGCTCGGCGCAGCCGCGCCATTCGCCTTCGGACTGACGACGAACGACGCCTACATCGCGTCCTACCACGGCCGCACCGATATCCCGGTGCCGGTCAAGGTGGTCGCGCCCGCCATCGACGCCTCGTGGGTGGGGGAAAAGGTGGAGGTCGAGTTCCTCGTCGACGCCAATGGCACACCGCAGAACATCCACCTCCGCTCCTATACTGATAGCGAGTTTGGGGAGTCGGTCCGTGAAGCGGTCGGTCAGTGGAAGTTCGAGCCAGCGAAGCCCAACGGGACTCCGGTGGCGATGAAGGTTCTGTTACCGGTGGTGATCACTGACACGAAATAAAACCGCGTCTTGATCCCATCGTTCTGATCCAAGATTGAAAACTACCAAAGCCGCTCTCCGCAAGGGGGGCGGCTTTGTTCATTTCCGACAAATGGTTCCCGCGATAATTTGCTTCTGGATGCTATTGATTATCCAGGGGTAGGACAAATTGGGGCAGACGCGCCTTACTTCGGATCGTGGTCGGGATCCGGCTCGGTCGCCACCAGGGCGGAGAGCAAGGCTAGGACAATGACGGTTTCGATCATGGCTTGGTTTGGTCAGCGTGATGAGAGTGGCTGGTGCGCGGCTTGTTCCCGTTTTATAGGAGAACGCCCGGGCGTATGAAAAAGTTGCAGTGAAATGCCCGTGCCTTACAGGGAGACGAGGACCGACACTTCCGTTCCGGATCGTGACGCAATGCCTTCGCCAGAAGCCGAAAGCGGGGCTTCGAGACCAGCGGCGCAAAAGTCAATCAACCGGCGAAGACAACCGTCCAGGTCGTCACCCCGGCACAGGCCGTTTGAAATGCGCTCGAAATCATATTGATGGGCAGCGGCATAGAGTATTCCACCGATTGTGAATTGCATTCTCCAGAATAACTCCGGCACCGGTACGTTCGGCAGCGTCTGGGTGAGCACCCGCGTGTAGCGCCCGACCAGCGGATCGAATTCCCGTACGTTCTCGGCCATCATAAACGGCTGAGGATCCGTCAGCTCACGGCTGATCAACCGCAGAAGGGAAATGCCTCCACGGGAGGCATCCGTCGCGTGCCCAAGCAGCGGGCGGATGAAAGTTTCCAGAATCGAGCGGATCGGCACGGGTTGTTCTCCAGCCAGTTGCTCGGCATGGGTGAGAAGCTTCATTCGCTCCTCATTGACCGGTCGTAGGCGGCGGAGCAGCACTGCTTTGTACAAGTCCTCCTTCGAGCCAAAATGGTAGTTTACGGCGGCAAGATTGACGCCGGCTGCATCGGTTATCTGCCGGAGGGATGTGCATGGAAAGCCATGCTGGCCGAACAAGCGTTCAGCAGCATCCAAGATCCTGTCGCGGGTGACTTGTGGCTCTGTTGCCATCTTAAACGTTGGATTGAAACAATCGTTTTAAACAACCGTGTCAAGCATCAATTCATGGCGGCAACAAGCGGTGATTGACGGCATTGATTTGCGGCCTAGGGTCGCAGTCGTGCGGATCGATGCGCTTGAGGGCTTGCAGAAATTGATGCTGCCAGACCGTTGGCAGGCCGAGGCGATTCAGGCGCTCACGGCCGGGAAGGACGTGGTGATCGATGCTCCAACGGGCGCGGGGAAGACCTATGTTTTTGAGCGATGGATCGAGCAGACGAGTTTCTCGCGGCGGTCTCTTTTCACGGTGCCCACCCGGGCGTTGGCCAACGACAAGTTCGCAGAGTGGCGCACTCGCGGCTGGCGCGCGGGAATCATGACCGGGGACGTCACCATTGCCCCGGACGCACCCGTTGTGGTGGCGACGTTGGAAGCCGTCCAAGGTTCTTTTCAGGAGGTGCCGGGCCCGTTGCGGCCTTTGGGGACGGCACCCGTTTCCCCTGCGACGGGCGAGGTCGGTTTCAACGGCAGCCAGCCGTTCCGGTTGTTGGTCGTGGACGAATACCAGTGGCTGGCGGATCCCGATCGGGGCAACCATTACGAGGGCGTGTTGCTGTCGGTGCCCCCGGCCGTGCAGTTGTTGTTGCTCAGTGGAAACGTGGCCAATCCGGAAGAGGTCGTGAGCTGGCTGCAGCGGCTCGGCCGGAACGTGGAAATCATCCAACATCGGGATCGCCCGGTGCCGCTCGAAGAGGTCGAGGTTGACGACTTGATTCATGGTCTGCCGCGCAGCCTCGAGGGTTTCTGGAGCCGGCGGGTGGCCGGCGCCCTGCGTGAAGGCCTGGGCCCCGTGCTGGTGTTCGCACCGCATCGCCAGGACGCGGAGCGGCTCGCCCGCCAGTTTGCGCGCGAGCTGCCGCTCGCCGATCCGCTTCCGCTCACACCGGAGCAGGAGAATCTCCTCGGCCCGACCCTGGCAAAGGTCTTGAAGCAGCGGGTGGCGTACCACCACAGCGGACTGACCTACGCGCAGCGGGCCGGCATCATCGAGCCCCTCGCCAAGGCCGGACAACTCCGCGTCGTCGTGGCCACGCTTGGACTCAGCGCCGGCATCAACTTTTCGCTGCGGTCCGTGCTGATCACCGCCTCGAGTTACCGTTTCAACCAGTTGGAGCACGAAATCGAGCCGCACGAGCTGCTGCAAATGATCGGGCGGGCGGGCCGGCGCGGCCTGGACGAAATGGGCTTCGTGCTCTGCAGCGGCAGCGCCCCGCGGCTGCGGCGCGCGCAGCCGTTGCAGCTCAAACGCTCCGCTCCGCTCCCGTGGGCTTTCATGCTGCGCCAGCTTCGCGCCGGCCGCAGCGCGACCGAAGTCGCCGAAACGGCCGCGAGCCGCTTCTTCGCGCTGGAACCGCTCGTGCTGGGCGCCGAGGCGACCGCGCGCCGCGGCGTGGGAGAGCTGCCGTGCGGGCAGCGCACGGACACCGGCCGCGCCCGGTTGGTGCGCCGGCTGAAGAACCCGTTTCCCGCCTGCCGGACCTGCGCGTGGCGCGAGGAGTGCCTCGCCCTCAGCCCGCAGCCGACGCTCCTCTGGCAGTGGCAGCGACTGGGCCTGCTGGACCGGTCGTTGTTGCTGACCCCGCGCGGTGAAATCGTCTCGTTCTTTCTGGGACCGGAAGGACTGGCGCTGGCCGCCGCCCTCGAGGATGTCCGTTATCCGCTGGACGACCTCTTGTTCGATTGCGCCAATCTTTTCGCGGGCGATCGTTTTGCGGGCACCAACCCGCGCCGGCTGGGCCGGCTGGCGCGCGTGTGCGAGCAGACCTATCGGCACTTCACGGCCGAGGGCTGGATCGATCTTGGATTGCCGCCGCAGTATGGCTGCGGCGCGGCGGAGGTCGTGCAGGCATTGATTCAACAAAAGGCCCGGCGCGGAGAGCTCGCGGCGGCGAGCGAGTTTGCCGGCCGCGGCGATATCGACCGCCTGCTGACCGAGTGGCGCAGCCTGTTGCGGATGGTGGCCCACGCTCCTTCGCTGGGTCTGCCGGCGTCATCCACCCTCACGGGGCCCGTACTCGCGGTGCGCTGGGATGACTTTCGCGCCCTCTGCCGCACGCAACTCGGCGTGATCCGGGCCGATGCGCTGCCGGAGTTGCCGCCGTTGACTCCGGAGCAGCGCCGTCCGGTGAATCACCGCTTCTTCCGGGCGCCGGCCAGTATTTCACGCCCCGCGCCCTGATTCGCGGCATGGTCCAGTGCGTGCGCCCCCAGCCGGACAAAACCATTGCCGATCCCGCGTGCGGCACCGGCGGATTCTTCCTCGCCGCCTACGATCACCTCATCACGAACCATGCGCTGAACAAGGCGCAGAAAGCGTTCCTTAAGCACGAGATGTTTTACGGCCATGAGATCGTCGCCAACACGCGGCGGCTTTGCCTGATGAACATGTTCCTACACAATATCGGCGAGATCGACGGCGAGAGCCCGATCTCGCCCAACGACGCGCTCATCGCCAACAACGGCAAACGTTTCGACTACGTGCTCGCCAATCCTCCCTTCGGCAAGAAGAGCAGCATGACCTTCACCAACGAGGAAGGTGAGCAGGAGAAGGACGACCTCGTCTACAACCGGCAGGATTTCTGGGCCACGACCTCCAACAAGCAACTCAACTTCCTCCAGCACATCCGCACCATGCTGAGGACGACTGACAGCGCTGCGGTGGTGTTGCCCGACAATGTCCTCTTCGAAGGCGGCGCGGGTGAAACCGTTCGCAAGAAGCTGCTCGAAAATACTGATCTCCACACGATCCTGCGCCTGCCGACCGGCATCTTCTACGCCAATGCCGTCAAGGCGAACGTGCTGTTCTTGACAACAAGCCGGCGGCAAAAGCACCCTGGACGAAGGAAATCTGGTATTACGACTACCGCACCAACGTGCATCACACGCTCAAGCGGAAGCCGATGCGTTTCGAGGACCTCGCCGACTTCATCGCCTGCTACAATCCCGCCAACCGTCACGTCCGAAAGGAAACCTGGCACGCCGAAAAGAATCCCGAGGGCCGCTGGCGAAAATACAGTTACGCGGACATCGTCGCGCGCGACAAAACGAGCCTCGACCTCTTCTGGCTCAAAGACAGCAGCCTCGCCAACCTGCCTGACCCGAAGGATCTCGCCGAAGACATCGTCGAGAACATCGAAGCGGGCTTGAACAACTTCCGCACCGTCCTGGCCGCGCTTGGCAAATGAGGACTTATGTTTCGCAAACAGGCGGGAGTTCCGCCCTCATTCGTGAATAATGATGTCATAAGGTGATCGGTGTAGGAAGCCTGCTTGCAGGCGGTTCTTTTCTCGGAATCGCGAGCAAGCTCGCTTCCTACATCTGGCACAGACGCGGTCAAAAATGGATTCCTCGATGTCTGATTCCGAATCCGTGACGCCCCAGTCAAAAGGGACGATTCCGCACCGGCGGCGACCGCGCTATGCGGGCAAGAATCCCCGGCGGTTCGAGGAGAAATACAAGGAGCTCAACCCGGAGCGTTATGCCGCCGACGTGGCCAAGGTGCTCGCCGCGGGCAAGACGCCCGCCGGCAGCCATCGGCCGGTCATGGTGGCCGAGATCCTCAGTGTGCTCGCCCCCCGACCCGGCGAACACGTCGTGGATTGCACGCTTGGCTTTGGCGGGCACGCCCGGGAATTGCTGGCGCGCATTGTCCCCGGGGGCCGGCTCATCGGACTGGACGTCGATCCGATCGAACATCCAAAAACCGCCGCCCGCCTGCGCTCCGCCGGCTGGGGTGAGGATGTCTTCACCGCCGTCCGCTCCAACTTTGCCGGCCTGCCCAAGGTGCTGGCGGAACTCGGCCTCGACGGCGTGGATGCGGTCCTCGCCGATCTCGGCGTTTCTTCGATGCAGTTGGACGACCCGGCGCGAGGCTTCACTTTTAAATCGGACAGCCCGCTCGATCTGCGCATGAACCCTTCACGCCCGCCATCCGCGGCCGACTGGCTTGCGCGGGTATCGAGCACGGATCTGGCATCCGCGCTTACCGAAAACTCCGATGAACCCCACGCCGAGGTGCTGGCCCGGGAGCTCACGGCCCGCAGAAGCAAAACGCCGTTCACCCGGACGCTGCAGCTCGCCAAGGCGATCCGGGCAATCCTGCTCCAGAATGATCCCCGCCACGACCCGAAGACCGACGATGACTGTGTGCGCCGGGTGTTTCAGGCGATCCGCATCGCGGTGAACGACGAGTTCGGTGTGCTCGACCTGTTCCTGCGCCAGCTGCCTTCCTGCCTGAAAGCCGGTGGGCGCGTGGCGATTCTCACGTTTCATTCCGGCGAGGACCGACGGGTGAAGAACGCCTTCCGCGAAGGCCTGCGCTCGGGGCTCTATTCTGCGACCAACGAAGAGATCGTTCGCGCCGGGTTGGAGGAACGGCGGGCCAACCCGCGCAGTTCCTCGGCTAAACTTCGCTGGGCCGTTCGGGCCAGGGAATAGAAAATCGGCGGTGACGGCACCGTCCTCAAATAAATCGTCGCTTGCCGCGATGAAATGAACAGATGATAGCACAACGGAGAATGGCCTTGTGGTACACGCTGGAGGGCGAGGCTCCTGCCGAGCCGCAATCCTAAGGCTCGCCCTCCACCAGTAAACGCCTCCTTTGTTCTCCGGGTTCGAACTTTTGGCTCGGCTTTGCCCCGGCGTTCTGGGATGGGTTGGGTTCCTTTTCGTCCGCCATGTCAAATTGGGAATACAAGATCATCACCAGCGGATCGCTGGGTTTCGGGTCACTGCCGCTGCTGGAGCAGCACCTCAACCTCCTGGGCAAGGAAGAGTGGGAGATCATCCATTTTCAGACGCGTCCGGAGAATCCGCTGGCCTTCAACGGCCTCGCCCGCCGGCCGGTGATGCGCGACTGGGTCGTGGAAACGGCCTCGCCCGCCGGAGCGCCCGCGACCAAGGGCGGCGCGATTCCGGCGCCGCCGGAGGACCGGCAGGCCTCCGCGCCCAGCGTGGATGAACTCCACGCCGAAGCCGAGGAGCGGCGCGAATCGCTGCTCTCGCGGGAGGAGTCGTTGCGCCCCGTAACCCGGGCCGACGAAGAAGAAGAAGGCGGCGGCGCGGAGAACGCGGAGGAGTTTGATGACTTGGAGAACGACGAGGATCTGCCGACGTTTTTCGAGGCGATCCGTCCCCACATGCGTCGGAACCAGCGGGGGCCGGGCATGGCCGTGGGCATCGACTATCTGGCGAAGAAATTCGAGCAGACCGAGGCGGACCTGATCGAGGCGCTGAAGGAGTGCGGCTTCACGCTGCCGGCGAGCGCCAAGGACGCGCCCGTGTACCTGGAGTACGACGGCGATCTTTACTGGCTGAATCTGAACCACCGCGGGCAGTTGTGGATCAACACGCGCGAAAAGCCGCGGGCGGTATTCCGGCCGGCGCAGGGTCAGCGCGTCGTTTCCGAGGCGCTGCCGGAAGAGAAGCCGGTCGCCGAGGAACCGCGAGCGGAAAGCGAACCGCCGGCATCGCCTGCCGTCGAACCGTCCGCGCCGCCGCGGCTGGCCAAGACCGTCAATCCGTTGCCCGAGGGCCCGGCGTTGCTGGATCGCCTGCGGCCGGCGATGCGGCGCAACCGCCGCGGCGCGGGGCTGTCGGGCAGTGTCAGCTATCTGGCCCGGGCGTTCCGGACCGAGCCCCAGGCTTTGGAAGCGGCGTTCGCGACGCTCGGCCTCGTTCTGCCCTCGCGCCCGAACGACAAGCCGGCGTTTGTCGAGATCGGCCCGGCGGTTTACTGGCTCAACCGGGACAAGAGCGGACAGGTTTGGATCAACGCGCGCGAAAAACGCGATGAAGTTCAACCGCCGCCACCGGCCGGTCCGGCGCCGGAATCGGTTTCGCCTGAGCCCGGGGCCGTCGAGCCCGCGGCGGTGCCGGCTGAGGCGCCGCCAGGCGATATCCCGCCGGTGATTCCGGTGGGGGGTTCCCCCCTTGCCGCCATGAGGCTCCTGCTCCGAGAAACCAGACGCGGGGGCGTCGCGGCGGAACTGGGACGCCTGGCGGAACAACTGGGCAAGAGCACTGACGATCTGCTCGCAGCGCTGACGGGCGCCGGGTTAAAGGTGCCGGAGAAAGCGCGGGAGAAACCGCTGTTTGTCGGGCACGCCGGCGAGATCTTCTGGCTGAACCGGAACGCGAAAGGCGAACTGTGGCTGAACGCCAAAGCGTCGAAGTTTGCGGAGAAGAAAGAGGACGAGGAGCCGTCGGCACAACCTCCGGCGCAGGACGAAGCGCCCGCCGCAAAACGCTCGCGCGCCCCGCGCCGCCGGCGGTGATGATCCGTTGACTGCGGAGCACCGCTCCAGCCGTACTCCCGCCTTGGCCGGTGAACCGGCGGGATCCGACGATCCCGCCCCACCTCCACACCCGGCTGCATCGTCCCGACAACCGAGAAAGAGGGTTGCATTGCTCCGCGGCGGGCTAACGTTCTGGCTGCCATGGCCAATACCGGCGAAGTTGAACAAGTGCCCATCGCCCCGGCGGTGTTGGGGGAGGGCGCGATCTGGAACAGCGCGGTGCAGCGTCTGCAATGGGTCGACATCGAAGGGCAGCGCGTCTTCACCTACGATCCCGTCACGGGCGAGAATCGCGCCTGTGACGTCGGCCAGAAAGTCGGCACCGTCGTGCCCCGGGCCCGCGGCGGTCTCATGCTGGCGGTGCACGAGGGCTTC
>DASRKV010000018.1:0-13834 GCA_035648795.1 Opitutaceae bacterium | reverse complement strand
CTTGTATCTTGAACGGTGAAGGTCTGGTTGCGGCTTCCGAGAATGGGCCATAAAGCTCGTCGGAGGAAGCCGCAACCAGACCGGGTGGGCGACTCCCCTTCCGAGTCAGACCGGTAAAGCCTGGAAACGTGCAAACGATTTCGTGGGTCAGCAGGGTCGGCTCGGGATTCTTCATAAAACTCGAACCGTTGGTAGAGCGCGGCCTGAAAAGGCCCCAGCTCGAATCGCAAGACAGAGCCCTATGAACAAACCAGAAGCAGAACAGACTCCGGCGTACGCCGGAGTGGACATCAGCAAGGAAGTGTTGGACGTATCGCTGGCCGGGCAACCCCCGTGCCGTTACGCGAACGACACGACGGGGATCGCCGCGTTGATCAAGGTCTTGAAGAAACTGCCGCAACCGGTGCAGGTCGTTTGCGAGCCGAGCGGAGGATATGAGCGTGACTTACTGTCCGCGCTGTGGACGGCTGGTCTTGCCGTCAGCCTGGTGCATGCCGCGCGCATCCGCGCCTTTGCGCGGGCGCAGGGCCTGCTAGCCAAGACCGATCCGATCGACGCCGTGGTGCTGCGCGAGTTTGGCGAACTCCTCAAGCCCGAGACCCTGGCGGCGCCCTCGCCACAACAGGAGCGGCTGGCAGCCTTGGTGCAACGCCGGGAGCAGTTGGTGAATCTCCTGTCGATGGAGGACCAGCGCCTGGCTCAGGCTCGCGACGCCGTGGTGCGGAAAATGAGCGAACGCTTGCTCAAGAAACTCGCCACTCAAATCGAACAAATGGATGCCTTGATTGAGGAACAGATCACGGCGGACAAGACGCTCAAAAGCCAGAGCGAACGCCTCCAGCAGGTGAAGGGGATCGGACCGGTGACCGCTTCAACGCTGCTGGCTGAACTGCCCGAACTGGGCACGCTCAGTCGTAATGAATCCGGAGCCCTGGCTGGGGTCGCACCCTACAACCGGGACAGCGGCGAACACCGGGGACGGCGAACCATCCGCGGCGGTCGCGTCAAGGTGCGCCGCGTGCTCTACATGGCCGCCCTCGTCGCGGCCCGCTACAACCCGATCCTGAAGGCATTCTATCAACGCCTGGTCGCTGCGGGCAAACCCAAGAAAGTCGCCATCACCGCCGTCATGCGGAAGCTCGTCGTCCTCCTAAACCATCTCCTCAAAAATCCCGATTTTAAGCTCGCCTGAAAGACCGTTGCTGATCCCTGGGCGCGTTGATCGGCCCCCCAATCGAGACTCGGATTGATCATCACCTCCTGGCCCAGCCAGCTCCCGTCGACGTCGCTCCCCACCGCGGCCACGGTGCCGCTGCCATCGGATCCGAGAATGGCCGGCACCTTGATGTTCGCATACTGACCGAGCTGGATCCACAGGTCGCGGTGATTGAGCGCGGCGGCTTTCAAGCGCACCAGCGCCTGGCGGTCCCCGGCGAACGCATCGGGAACCGCCTTGATCACAAGCGGTTTCCCGGTTCCTTCCAGAACGGCGGCTTTCACGGCTCAACGTTTCAGCCTGGCCTGAAGCTTTTTCACTTCAGGGCTGATCGCATGGCATTCCCCGCCCCCGCAGCCGCTCGCGCCGCGGCTGATCCACGCCCGCCAGAGCAGCCATCCCGCGGCAAGCGCGACGATGACCAGCGCAGCGATGCTCTGTAGACCAGGAGTCATGAGCGTAATCTAGGCGTGCTTGGTCTCATTGTCACCTTGCGGGGTGTTTCTAAAATCCCATGGCGCGGCCCGCCTGGTAGACCACGAGGCAAATCAGCCACGCCGTGCCCGTCATATAGGCGGTTTGGAAGAGCGGCCAGCGCCAGGAGTTGGTCTCGCGTTTCACCACCGCGATCGTGCTCATGCATTGCATCGCGAAAACGTAGTAGATCATCAGGGTGAGGCACACCAGGGGAGTGAACAGCGGGGCGCCTCCCGGCCATTGCGCCTGGCGCAGCGCGGAGCGCAACGGCGTCGTGTCGTGGCCCGCCGAATCCTCCACCCCGAAAATCACCCCCATCGAGCTCACGAAGACCTCGCGCGCCGCGAAAGAAGTGATCAGGCCGATGCCGATGCGCCAGTCGAAGCCGAGCGGCCGGATCACCGGCTCCAGGGTCCGCCCGGCCATGCCCGCGAAGCTGTGCGCGATTTGTGCCTGGGGCGTGACGTCGCCCGATGACTTGGGATAAGTCGTCAGAAACCAGAGCAGAATCGAGATGCCGAGAATGATCGTTCCGGCGCGGCGCAGGAACAGGCCGGCCCGCTCCAGCATATGGAACAGCACATCCTTCAACCGCGGCAGGCGGTAGGGCGGCAGTTCCATGATCATCAGCGGCGGCTCGCCACTGAGCAGGTATTTTTTGAACAGCCAGGCGAAGCCGAACGCGCCCGTGGTGCCGAGCGCATACATGAGCAGCATGAGCCCGACCTTGGCGCCGACCGGAACGCGGTCGCCCGGCAGCAGCGCCGCGATCATCAGAAGATAAACCGGCAGCCGCGCCGAACAACTCATCAACGGCGCCACCAGAATCGTCACCAGACGGTCCTTGGTGTCCTCGATGGTGCGGGTGGCCATGATGCCCGGAATGGCGCATGCGTAGGAGCCCAGCAGCGGGATGAACGATTTGCCGTTGAGGCCGACGCGGCTCATCAGCCGATCCATGATGAACGCGGCCCGCGCCATGTAACCGGTGCTTTCGAGCAGGCCGAGGAAGAAAAACAGGATCAGAATCTGCGGCAAAAACACCACGATCCCGCCCACGCCGGCGATCGCGCCGTCGGCGAGCAGATCGCGCAAGTCCCCCGGCGGCATGGCGCCTTTCACCCAGGTTCCCAGCGCCGCGACCCCCCCGTCGATCCAGTTCATCGGATACTCGGCCAGCGTGAAGATGGACAGGAACAGAACGGTCATGATGCCCCCCAGCATCAGCCAGCCCCAGAGCGGATGCACGACCACCCGGTCAATGCGATCGGAGACCGACGGGCCGGTTCTCGCGGCGCGCAACACCGTTTCGGCGCAGAGTCGCGAAATGGCCTCGTAGCGGCTGTTGACCAGCGTGCCCGACCAGTCGACGCCCTGCCCTTCCCAACGTTTCTTCCAGCCGGCGAGGATCGCGGCGGTCGCCGGGCCCAGGGGCGTCGAACCCGCGACGCGCACGACGTCCTGATCGGTGAGCAGCAGCAGCGCCTCGGCGCGGGCGATGAGCGGTTGTTTGCCGTCGTTCTCGACCAGCGAAGCCTGGAGTTCGGAGACTGCCGGCGCGATGGGCGCGGGAATGTCCCAGCGGTGACGCGACAACGGAAGGTCCGTCCGGCTCATCGCCAGGCGAAGCTCGAGGATGCCCTTGCCGTTCGCCGCCTCGCAGGGGATGACCGGAATGCCCATTTCGTGCTCGAGCCGCGCAACGCGCAGATTGAGCCCCCCGGCCACGGCCAGGTCCATCATGTTCAACACCAGGATCGCCGGCCGGCCGAGATCAAGCACCTGGTGCACCAGATAGAGATTCCGTTCGAGATTCGTGGCGTCGACAATGCAGATGATGCGATCGGGTTGGGCGGTGTCGGCGCGACGCCCGAGCAGCACGTCGCGGACGATTGCTTCGTCGGGTGAGCGCGCGGCCAGCGAGTAGGTGCCGGGCAGGTCGATGACGGTGATCGGGCGCCCATGCTGCGAATAGGTGGTGCCGGTTTTCTTCTCCACGGTGACACCCGGATAATTCCCGACCTTCTGCTTCAGGCCGGTCAGGGCGTTAAACAGCGTGCTCTTTCCGCAGTTGGGATTCCCCACCAGCGCGTAAATCGGGGTGCGCCGGTCGGCCGGAAAGGCGGGCGGTGGGGGCGTGGAAGCCTGCAGACGATGAGCGGGTGCAGGCATCAGAAAGACGGAAGGGCTGACAGACTGAAGGTGAAAAAGCTGAACGTTGACCGGCTCGTTTTCAGCCCTTCAGGTATCAGCTTTCAATATTTCGACTTGCACGTACTCCGCCTCGCTCTTGCGCAGCGTCAGGTTGTATCCCCGCACCTGGATCTCAAGTGGGTCGCCGAAGGGCGCCGTCCGTACGAGCGTGATAGCCACGCCGGGCAGCACCCCCATCTCACGCAGGCGGAGCGAAGCCGGCCCTTGCGGGGGCAGTCCCCGCACCACCGCTTTCGATCCGACGGCGAGTTGTGAAAGTTTGAGCGTCGATTCCATGATCGGTCCGGGCCGCGATTCGCAGCCGTCGTCCTTAAACCCCGGTGCGGATCAGCTCCACCTCGATCTTCTCCGCCGCCCGATTGCTCAATGCGACGCGCACGCCGCATAACTCGCATATCAACATACGTTTACCACCGATCTTCTGAATGACGGCGGACTCGCAAAAGCCCATTTCTCGCAGCCTCTGACTAAGCTCTGCCCGGCCATTCAGGCCGGTGACACGGCCCGATTCGCCGTCGGGCAATTCTGTAAGTGTCAGGCGTGGAGGAGAGATCCGTTGAGGACAGCAAACGTTGTCAGACGCGTCAGGCATATGAAGATCAACAAGAGGAAACAAAACTGAGACTCAGTTTCAACTAAAATCCCGACGCAAACGACTTTCTGCCCTTTGCCCTTGCGCAAGTCGTTGGAAGCGATAGCCGGCTAACGTTGTTGTTGCGGCTGGCCTGTCGACTGCGCCGGAGCTGCGCCCCCTGCCTGCGCGGCGGCCGCCTGGCGCCGCAGTTCCCGCCGCCGGTTGATGTCGGCCTCGAGATTATGGAGCTGCTCGGGAGTCAACGAAGGTGCGGTCCCAATCGGGCCGCGGACCCCCAGCGGAAATGGTCCCCCTTGTGGAGGGAATCCATTCGGCAGGTTTCCCTGAGCGCCGCCCGGTGGCATTCCGGCGATCGCAGACGATTGCGCGGGAGAAACCGCGGCCATCGGGATGATTTTGGCCTCCTTCAGAGCGAGCTTATACGTCCGGCTCTTCTGCTCGACCGTCACCAGCTCTTTGTCCGGATCATACGCCTTGACCATGAAATCGTGCCCGGCCTCGTTCAACCGGGCCCACGTGCTCTGCTTCTTCGCCGTGTCATACAGACTGAACTCATAATCGCCGCCCTCCTTCAGGATGCTGCGCAGTTCCAGCGGGGCCGCTTCCTGGGCGGCTCCGGCCGCCACGCCGACGGGAAGAAACGGAGAGTTCTCGAGCAGATTTGACGTCGCGTGCAGCGGAAGCGCCGCCATCGCCACGCCCAGCAGCGGCCCGATCACGGAAAGAATTGAGGAATTTACGCGCATCGCCGGGCACGAGGATTCATATGACGCAACCGCGGTTCGTCAAGTAACGCTCTCGCCTGCATCACTCCTCCAGGAGTTCGACCTCATAGCCGTCTGGATCAGTGACAAAAGCCATCCGCCTCCCGGTAAGAAAGGACTGGCGCCAGTCGGCGGGCCAGATCTTGTAGCCCTTGCGCTCGAGCTCGTCGCACTTCGCGATCAGATCGGGATAGCCGACGGCCGTGTGCATCAGGTCCTCCGGGACGACCAGATGATAACCCGGTTGATAGCAGAGCTCGAGCGCGTGCGCGCTGCCGGGAATCTGGAGAAAGGCGAGCTGGTTGCCTTGCGGCGATTTGACGATGCGACCGTTACCGGCGAAGCCGAGTTCGCCGTACCAGGCGATCGTGCGCGCCAGGTCGCCGACGCGGATGCGGGTGTGAAGGAATACTGGCATGGTGATCGGGTAAGCCGACGGGATGCAAACGACAGGTAATTTAACGCACCTGTTCCTTGATCACAAGCCCTGCCGCAGCGATTGGCAAGTGTGGCGCGGGCCGGGGAGGAGCGCGCCCCGCGCCAGTTCGAGGGTGGCGAGCGCCGCGGCGGTTTCGGCGGCGGGCGTGGCGATCGCGGCTTTCGCCGGTAGCTTTCTCCCTCATTTCTTTCCGAAGCCGGGCCGTGCGCCCGGCTTTTTCGTTTGCCGGCGGTTCCTGCCGCCCGGAAACGCGCCGGCTCCGCCGGCCGGTTTGCCGCGGAGAACCGATTCCGCGCGCCCAAATCAAAAAAGGCTTGCTAGGAAACCCAAAATACCTTTATAGTTTCCTCAGTTTCAAATGACCCGCCCGGTTTCCAGTCCCGCCAGCTCCGCCGCCGCGGCCCCCGCCGCCCGCATCCGCCATGCGGCCCGCGCCCGCCTCTTCACCTCCGGTTACAGCGCCCTGACGATGGACGAACTGGCGCACGAGCTCGGCATGAGCAAGAAGACCCTCTACCGGCATTTCCGGAGCAAAGATGAGCTCATCGATGCGATCATCGACGAAATCGGGCAGGCCATCCGCGACCGGATGGATTCCGTTTTATCCGATCCGAAACTCGATTTTACCCAGAAGCTGTGCGGTCTGATCGATGTCGTCGGCTCAAACCTCGCGTTGGCCAGCCCCGGCATGCTGCATGACCTGCAGCGGTTCGCGCCGCAGCTCTACCAGAAAATCGACGATCTGCGGCAACGCAATGTGCCGTATGTTTTCGGCCGCCTGATTCGCACCGGTCTGGCCGAGGGCAAGGTCCGCCCCGAGATCGATCCGGCCTTCGCCGTGGAATTCTGGCTGCAGGCCATTCGCGGCCTCGTCCATCCCGACGGCCTTGAACGCACCCAACTCACGCCCCGGCAAACGCTCGAGCGTGCCGTCCATCTCTTCTTCGGCGGACTGCTTTCGCCCGCCGGCCGGAGAGACTACGACAAACACCTCGCCTCCTGTGAAAAACATCCTCCCGTCTGATCTCCGGGCGCGCTCCGCCCGCCTCCAGCAACGTTCCGGGCTCGCGCCCGCCACCCTGCTTGCCGTCCTGCTGCTCTTGGGCGCCTGTTCCGACCGCGATGGTTCCCGTCCCGGTGAACTGGTGCTCTCCGGCAACATCGAGGTGACCGACGCCCAGCTCGGCTTCAAAGTACCGGGCCGCGTCGTCGAACGGCTCGTTTCCGAAGGCGACCGCGTCAAGGCCGGTCAACTGGTGGCCCGGCTGGACGACACGGAGCAGCAGGAGCAGCTCGCCCTGCGCCGCGCCGAACTCGCCGGGGCCGAGGCCGCCTTCGCCGCGTTGCAGGCCGGCTCCCGCCCGCAGGAAATCGCCGCGGCCGAGGCAACCCTGCACAGCGTCGAAGCCGAACGCGACCGGCTGCGGCTGGATTTCACCCGCCAACAAGAGCTGCGCGGCAAAGACGCCATCGCGGACCGCGAACTCGAAGCTTCCCAGGGCCAGCTCAAGGTCGCCGAAGCCCGCACCGTCGAGGCCGCCGAACGTTTCAAGCTCGTGCAGGCGGGCCCGCGCGCCGAAGACGTCGCCCAAGGCCGCGCCCGGGCCGACCAGGCCCGCGCGGCGGTCGCGTTCGCCGAGACCCAGGTGGAAAACACGCGGCTGGTCTCGCCCCTGAACGGCGTCGTGCTTTCGCAGAACATCGAACCCGGCGAGTACGTTTCTCCCGGAACGCCCATCGTCACCGTGGCCGACACCGCGCACGTCTGGGTCCGCGCCTACGTCAACCAGACGGATCTCGGCCGCGTCCGCCTCGGCCAGAAAATTGCGGTGCACACCGACACCTTTCCCAACAAGTCGTACGAGGGCACGGTCGGCTTCATTGCCTCCGAAGCCGAGTTCACCCCGAAAACGGTGCAGACCACCAAGGAGCGCGTGAAGCTGGTCTTCCGGATCAAGATCGACCTGGCCAATCCCAACGACGAGCTGAAGCCGGGGATGCCGGCCGACGCGATCGTCCCGGCCGCTCCGTAGATCGGGTGGTGCGGCTTGTCCTCAAAACGCTCCGTGGCGGGAACGACGCGCGCCAACACCCTCACATCACCACTTCCACCCCATGTCCGCCATCCGCTCCCATGGTCTCCGCCGCGCCTTCGGTGAGCTCATCGCCGTCGCCGGCCTCGATCTCGACATCGCCGACGGCGAGATCTTCGGACTCGTTGGCCCGGACGGAGCCGGCAAGACCACGACCATGCGCATGCTCACGGGCATCCTGCCGCCCACCGCGGGCACCGCCGAGGTGGCCGGGTTCGATGTCGTCCGTCAGCCAGAACGCCTCAAGAACCACATCGGCTACATGAGCCAGCGTTTTGGCCTCTATCCTGATCTGACGGTGCTGGAAAACATCGCCTTCTACGCCGAGATCTATGGCGTCCCGCGGCAGGAGCTGGCCGCGCGGACGGAACGCCTGCTGGGTTTCAGCAATCTGACGCCGTTCAAGCAGCGCCAGGCCGGCAATCTTTCCGGCGGGATGAAGCAAAAACTCGGCCTGGCCTGCGCGCTCATCCACACGCCGCGCGTGTTGTTTCTCGATGAACCGACCAACGGCGTCGACCCGGTGTCGCGCCGCGATTTCTGGCGCATTCTCTACCAACTGGTGCGGGAAAAGGTGACGATCTTCGTCTCCACCGCCTATCTTGACGAGGCGGAGCGCTGCAACCGCCTGGCGCTGTTGCACGAGGGCCGCCTGCTCGGTCTGGGCACGCCCGACGAGGTCAAGGCGATGATGCCGGGCGCCCTGCTCGAAGTCCGCACGCCGGCCCCGCGCCGCACCGCCTCGCTCCTGCGCGAGCAACTGCCCGACGCCTCCGTCGGTCTTTTCGGCGACCGCGTGCACGTGGCCGCGCGCAATCCGGAAGCCGCCACCGCGCAGATCCGCCGGCTCGTGGCCGCCGCCGGTTTCGAGCCGCTGGCCATCCGCGCCATCGAACCTTCGCTCGAAGATGTGTTCGTGTCGGTGCTTGCCGCCCGCCCCGGCCCGGCGGCCAATCCTGATTTGTCATTGAATGGATGACCTCCGTTCCTTCCCGTGCGCGCTGAACCCAACCCTTCCGCCGAAACCGTCGTCGAGGTGCAGAATCTCGCGAAGCGTTTTGGCTCCTTCCAGGCCGTCGCGGGCATTTCGTTCGCCGTGCACCGCGGCGAGATCTTCGGTTTCCTCGGCCCGAACGGCGCGGGCAAGTCGACCACGATCCGCATGCTGTGCGGTCTGCTCGCTCCCTCGGCCGGCTCCGGCCGCGTGGCCGGATTCGACCTCGTGCGCGAGGCGGAGAAGATCAAGACGCGGATCGGCTATATGAGCCAGAAGTTCTCGCTCTACGACGAACTCACGGTCGAGGAGAACATCGATTTCTACAGCGGCATCTACCGGCTGCCCAAGGCCCGGAAGACCGAACGCAAGGAGTGGGTGCTGAAGATGGCCGGCTTGGGCGAACACCGGCACGCATTGACCGCCGATCTTTCGGGCGGCTGGAAACAACGACTGGCGCTCGGCTGCGCGGTGCTGCACGAACCGCCCATCTTGTTTCTGGATGAGCCCACCTCGGGCGTCGACCCCAACAGCCGCCGGCAATTCTGGGACCTCATCTACGAGCTCTCCGGACAGGGCGTGACCGTCTTCGTGACGACCCACTACATGGAAGAATCGGAATACTGCGACCGGCTGGGCGTCATCTACCGCGGCGAGTTGATCGCCCTCGGCACGCCGCGGGAACTGAAGACCCGGCATATGCAGGAGGCGGTGCTCGAAATCGAGTGCGAGCGGCCGAACGAGGCCATGGAGCTGGTGGAACGCCTGCCGGAGGTAAGAGAGGCGGCGCTGTTTGGCCGAGGATTGCATGCGGTCGCCCGCGACGCCAACGCCGCGCCGGCCATCCAGGCCATCCGGTCCGCCCTCACCGCCGCCGGCTTCCGCGCCCTGAAGGTCGAAAGCATCATTCCGACGCTGGAGGATGTGTTCGTTTCGCTCATCGAAGCGCGCGACCGCGCCGGGGCGCCGCAACCGGAGGTCCGTCGATGAACCTGCGGCGTCTCCGGGCCGTCGCCCGGAAAGAAGCGCTCCACGTGCGCCGCGATCCGCGCAGCCTGGTGCTGGCGCTCGGCATCCCGATGCTCATGCTGGTCATGTTCGGCTACGCGCTGACGCTCGATGTCGACCACGTGCCGTTCGTCGTGTGGGACCAGAGCGGAACGGCGCAGAGCCGCGACTTCCTGGCGGGCTTCACCGCGTCGCGGTATTTCGATTTCCAGGGCGCGGTGGAGAATTATCGGGCGCTGGAGCGCGCGATCGACAACCGCGACGCCTCCCTCGGCCTGGTGATCCCCCCGGAGTTCGCCCGCCAGCTCGACGCCGGACGTGCCGCCCCGGTGCAGGCGGTGGTCGACGGTTCCGATTCCAACACGGCGGCCATTGTTCTCGGCTACGCTCAGGGCATCACCACCGGGTTCAACCAGGCTGTGATGCTCGCCCAGATCCGGCGCGTCACCAGCGCGGTTCCCTCCCCCGCCCTCGACCTTCGCCCGCGCATCTGGTTCAACCCCGACCTCGAGAGCCGCAACTTCATCGTGCCGGGCATCATGGCCGTCATCATGGGACTGATCGCGGCGCTCCTGACCTCGCTGACGATCGCCAAGGAATGGGAGCGCGGCACGATGGAACAGCTCATCTCGACTCCGGTAAGACCGGCCGAGCTGATTCTGGGAAAGCTGCTGCCCTATCTCGGGATCGGCATGGTGGACATGGTCATCGCCGTGCTCATGGCGGTGTTTCTGTTTCACGTGCCTCTCCGCGGCAGCGTTGTCCTGCTGTTCTCCGTCGGCGGCGTTTTCATGGTCGGCACGCTCGCGCAGGGCATCCTCATCAGCACGCTGGCCCGGCAGCAACTGCTCGCGAGCCAGGTGGCCATGATTTCCACCTTCCTGCCGGCCTTTCTGCTCTCCGGCTTTGCCTTTGCCATCGGCAACATGCCGGTCGTGGTCCAGGCCATCACCTATATTGTGCCGGCGCGTTATTTCGTGGCGCTGGTCAAGGGCATTTTTCTGCGCGGAGTGGGCGTCGCGACGCTCTGGCCCGACATCCTGTTTCTCGTCGTGTTCGCGCTGGTGGTCGCCGGCGCCGCCATCCTCCTCACCGGCAAAAAACTCCGCTGACCATGACGTCCGTTCACCGCAGATTGTTTTGCCCGCGACCGACCGGTGGTGCGCGTTGTCCCCAACGCGCGTTGTCCCGCGAGGACCACGGCGGCGCGTTGAGGACAACGCACTCCACCAACCAACGGAGACGCTAGCATGTGGGAACGTATTTACACCGTGCTCCGCAAGGAGTTTCGCTCCGTGTTGCGCGATCCGCGCATGCGCCTGGTCATCCTGGTGCTACCGGTTGTCCAGGCGCTGATCTTCGGCTATGCCGTGAGCCTCGACGTGCGCCATGTCCGCCTCGGGGTCCTCGACCGCGATCAGACGCCCGCGAGCCGCGCCCTGATCGCCCGGTTCACCGGTTCGTCCTATTTCGACGCCGTGGCGTTCACCCGGGACGAGGCCGAGGCGCGCCGGCTGATCGACGCCGGCGATGCCGCCGCGATTTTGCAGATCAACTCCGGCTACGCAGGGGATATGCGCGGCGGCCGGACCGCCGCGGTCCAGCTCATCGTCGATGGCTCGGACTCCAACACCGCCCGGTTTGTGGTGAACTACGCGGCGGTCATCGCCGCCACCTACAACAACCAGCTTATGCTCGACCAGACGCTGCGCCAGGCCGGCCGGACCGTTCCGGTCGGCAGCGTCGACCTGCAGCCGCGCGCCTGGTTCAACGCCGACCTCGAGAGCCGCAACTATTATGTGCCCGGCATCATCGCCAATCTGGTGATGCTGGTCAGCCTGATGCTCACGAGCATGGCCATCGTGCGCGAGAAGGAGGCGGGGACGATCGAGCAGATCATGGTCACGCCGATCCGGCCGGTGGAATTCATCCTCGGCAAATGCGCCCCGTTCGCCGTAATCGGTTTCCTCAACGTGGCCGTGGTCGCGCTGGTCGGGTTGTATTGGTTCGACATTCCGTTCCGCGGCAGCTTCGGGCTGCTCCTGTTCGGCACCGCGTTGTTCCTGCTCAGCACGCTCGGCATCGGATTGTTCATCTCGACCGTGAGCCAGACGCAGCAGCAGGCGATGATGACCACCTTCTTCTTCTTTTTTCCGGCGATGCTGTTTTCCGGATTCATCTTCCCGATCGCCAACATGCCCGCCGCCATCCAGTGGCTCAGCCTGGCCGACCCGCTGCGCTATTTCCTCGTCATCATCCGCGGGATCTTTCTGAAGGGCATCGGCTGGGATCTGCTCTGGCCGCAGTTCCTCGCGCTGCTCGTCATCGGACTGATGGTGCTGACCTTCGCCGTGAAACGTTTCCACAAAACGCTCTAGGTTTTTGCCGCGCAAAATCCTCATGGAAAACTCTTCCATCTCGTCCGCCTTCCCCATGAAAACGCCGCTGCTCTATCTCGCCGCCACCCTTTTTGCCGCCCGTGGGCTGGCCCAACCTGCCGCCTTCACGCTCGACGATTGTCTTCGCCTCGCGGCGGACAACCATCCCCTGCTGACCGCCGCGGCCGCCGGCGTGACCGCCGCCAACGAAGCCGTGAGCGAGGCGCAGGCGCCTTATTGGCCGCAGGTCGACCTCAGCACGGGCTATCACCGTTGGCAGAAACGCGCCTTTCTTCCTTCCGGTCTGACGCTTCCCGGCCGCTCCCTGCCCGAGATCGTCGGGCCGCTCAACGACTGGACTGGCGGCTTGTACTCGCAGATGACGTTGTTCGATTTCGGAGAACGCCGGGCCGGGCTCGATGCCGCCCGGGCCCGCTGGAAAGGGGCCCAGGCCGACGCCGAGGCGACCCGGGGTGATCTTCGGCTGGCGGTGCGATCGGCGTTTTACGAGCTTGCCGCCGCGCAAGACCTGTACGGCGTGGCGGAACGGAACCTGCAGCGGATGGAAGGCCATCTCGCACTCGCCCAGGCGCGGCATGATGCCGGCGCCGTGCCGCAAGCCGACGTGCTGCGCGTGCGGGCGGAGGTTGCCTCGGCCCAACTGCAGTTGATCAGCGCGCGCAGCCGTGTGCGCACGGCCGGCGGCCAGCTCAATACTTCCATGGGGCGACCGGCCGAGCTCCCGCTCGCCATCGCCCCGCCCGCGGTCGACGCCTCATCGGCGATCGCGACCGATATCGAATCTGCGGTCCGCCAGGCCCTCGCCAGCCGGCCGGAACTGAAGGCGGAACAGCGCCAGGTCGACGCCGCGCGCGCCGGCGTGGAAGGGGCGCGGGCCGCCCGCGCCCCCAAGCTCCGCGCCGACGGATCCTATGGCGTGAATGACACCGTTTTCCTGCCCGAGACCAAGGAATGGCAGGTGGGGTTGTCCGTCGATCTGCCCGTATTCGACGCCGGTAGCCGCGCCCACCGTCTCGCCCGCTCCAAAGCCGAGTTCGCCCGGGAACAGGCGGCATACGACACCCGCGTGCTGCAGGTCCGCCAGGAAGTCTGGGCAGCGATGACGGAGCTTGACGGCGCCCGCGATTCCATCGCCGCCAACGAAACCAATGTCCGGGCGAGCGAAGAGAGTCTGCGCGTGGTGCGCGAGCGATACCAGTCGGGCGCCGCGTTGATCACCGACCTGCTGGACACGCAAACGGCGCTGGCCAGCGCCGAAGCCTCGCTGGCGCAGGCGCGCTGGAGCTACCTCACCGCCGGCGCAGCCTACGAGCGGGCCATTGGCAGCGCCCGATGATACGAAAGCGGTGGGTTCGCCCGACGACGCCCCGCCGAATGCCGCCAAGTCGGGATTAGGCAGTTGCAGGAGGTGGAACTCGCCGTCCCGGCGGGTTTCCCGCCGATGAAGCCTCCGGCCCGCCGGGACGGCGGGCTCCACCGTTTGGTGCCCCTGATTTCTTCGGGACCAATCTTCCTTGAACCCGCCATGCGACTACGCTTGCGGCCCGATGCCCGCCATGCGGTTCGCGAGTTCGCCTTCGAACTGCAGCGTCCGGGTCGGAAAGGCGAACGAGAGTCCGCGGGCCGCCACCACCC
>DASRKV010000017.1:0-6580 GCA_035648795.1 Opitutaceae bacterium | reverse complement strand
GCGGGCATGCCTCTCTGACGCACGACCCACGCCAAAGTTCAAACCTTCCCCGCTGAATCGGAAGAAAAGTCGCCGTTCTGCTTCAAACGGCGTCCGCCGTTTGTAAGGAGCGAGCGGGCGAAGCCCGACACGCTCCTAGGGGAACAGCCACTGCTCCTGCCAGCCGCTGCCTTCGCGAAGGTAGACGACGCGCTCGTGTCGGCGAAACGGCTTCTGCTTCCAGAATTCGATCCGTGTCGGCACGACCCGGTACCCGGACCAGAACGGCGGCCGCGGCACCGGGCCGAACGGATAGCGCAGCGCGACCATCGCGCACGCCTGCTCGAGTTCAAGATAGCCGCCGCGCATGGGGCGCGATTGTTGCGAAGCCCACGCGCCGATCTGACTGAGACGAGGGCGGGTGGCAAAATAGGCGTCGGCCTCGGCATTTGTCGTTCGTTCGACCGGCCCGGTAATGCGTACCTGGCGGGTCAGCGGTCCCCAATAAAAGCAAAGCTCGGCCTGCGGGTTCACCTTGAGCTGAGCGGCCTTGGCGCTTTCGAGGTTGGTGTAGAAGACGAAACCGTGCTCGTCGGCGTGCTTCAGCAGCACCATGCGCACCGTCGGACGACCTTGGAGATCGGCCGTGGCCAGCGCCATCGCCGTGGGTTCGTCAATGTCGGCGCGTTTGGCATCCTCCAGCCAGGAATTGAACTGCGCGATCGGGTCGGGCATGGGAGTCATTGCATGTAGATTCCGCGGTTTCTTGAAAACGGGCCGCTCGTGGGCGGCTGGCGCGACGGGTGTCAGCGCAAGGAAACCGCGGAAATCAGGGCAAAGCCATGCATAAAACAGCCGCGTTGGCAAAACGCGGCTGTCGTGAACTTGGGCAGTTGCCGGCGTGGGTCAGCCGCTGGTGACCGACTTGATGGTCGACGGACCGTCGCCGTTTCTGGGCGCCGCGGCCTTGGGCAGCGGAGCCGCAGGGGCGGTTCCGGGAGTGGCGGTCTGGCTCGCGGCCAGTTTCTGGTAGAAGGCCACGCGCTTGTGGACCTCGGCTTGGGCGAGGCGGTCGAGTTCATGCGCCCGCTCGGGATTCTTCTTCTCGATCAGGCGGAACCGGTTCTCGGTCTTCGTGAACTTGACGAGCTCCGACTTGGGCGCGGGCGAATCGAGTTGCAGCGGGTTTTCGCCGCGTTCGGCGCGCCGCGGATCATAGCGGTAGAGCGGCCAGTAGCCGGTCTCCACCGCCAACTTCTGGTGTTCCAGGCCGTCGATCAGCGGATAGCCGTGGGCGATGCAATGGGCAAAGGCGATGATGAGCGAGGGTCCGGGATAGGACTCGGCCTCCCGCAGGGCGGCCAGCGCCTGATTGTCGCGCGCCCCGATCGAGATGCAGGCGACATACGTGTTGCCGTAGGTCATGGCCAGCAGTCCGAGGTCTTTCTTGCCGACCGTCTTGCCGCCCATGGCGAAGCGCGCCACGGCACCGAGCGGAGTGGCCTTCGAGCATTGACCGCCGGTGTTGGAATAGACCTCCGTATCGAGGACCATGACGTTGACCTTGCGGCCGGACGCCAGGACGTGGTCCAGACCGCCGTAGCCAATATCGTAGGCCCAGCCGTCGCCGCCCAGGATCCAGACGCTTTTTTTGACGAAATAATCGGCGAGTTCCCGCAGTTCGCGCGCAACGGGATCGTGGGAAATCGCGGCGAGCTTCTCGCGCAATTCCACGACCCGGGCGCGTTGGGCGGCGATGCCCGTCTCCGAGCCCTGATCGGCCTTGAGCAACGCCTCGACCAGCAGCGGGTCGACGTGGACCGCCAGCTTCTGCAGGAGGTCGCGCGCAATCATTTCCTTCCGGTCGATGCCGAGGCGGAGGCCGAGGCCGAATTCCGCGTTGTCCTCGAAGAGCGAATTGGACCAGGCCGGACCGCGGCCTTCGCTGTTACGCGTGTAGGGCGTGGTCGGCAGGTTGCCGCCGTAGATGGAGGTGCAACCCGTGGCGTTAGCGATGACGGCGCGATCCCCAAAGAGTTGCGTCAGGAGTTTGACGTACGGGGTCTCGCCGCAACCGGAACAGGCCCCGGAGAACTCGAAGAGGGGTTCGAGGAATTGGGCGCTCTTGACCTGGTCGAGCTTGAGCGTGGTCCGGTCGGGCGAAGGCAGGCGGAGGAAAAACTCGAAGTTTTCGCGCTCCACCACCCGCAACGGAGCCTGCGCCCGCATGTTGATCGCCTTCTTTTTCGGATCGGTCTTGTCCTTGACCGGGCAGAATTGCACGCACAGTTCGCAGCCGGTGCAATCCTCGGGCGCGATCTGCAGCGTGTACCGCATGCCCTTGACATCAGGAGAGCGGAAATCGGTGGAATGAAATGCCTCGGGCGCGCCGACCAGGGCTTCGGGCGGGTAGTATTTCGCGCGGATGGCCGCGTGCGGGCAGATTTCGACGCACTTGTTGCATTGGATGCAGAGCGCGGCGTCCCACACCGGGATCTCGTCCGCCAGGTTGCGTTTTTCCCAGTGGGAGGTGCCGGTCGGCCACGTGCCGTCGGGCGGAAAGGCGCTGACCGGAAGTTCGTCGCCCCGGCCGGACAGCATGACCGCGGTGACATTGCGGATGAAATCGGGCGCATCGTCCGGCACCGGCGGGGGGCGGTGCAGGCTGGACGTGGCGCGGGCCGGGATGGGCACTTCCCGGAGTGCTTCGAGGGCGCTGTCGACGGCGGCAACGTTCTTCTTGACGACCTCCTCGCCCTGCTTGCCGTAGGACTTCTTGATGGCCTTCTTGATGCTCTCCAGCGCCTGGGGCAGCGGCAGAACGCGGCTGAGCGCGAAGAAGCAGACCTGCATGATGGTGTTGATGCGCCCGCCGAGCCCGCAGGCCCGGGCAACCGCGCCGGCGTCGATGGCGTAAAAACGAAGCTTCTTGGCGATGATCTCCTGCTGCGTCTCGGTGCTGAGGCGGTCCCACAGGGTCTCGATCGGGCCCGGGGCGTTGAGCAGGAACACGCCGCCGGGTGCGGCATGGGTGAGCACGGGCTGGACCTCAAGCAGGAAGAATTGGTGGCAGGCGACAAAGCCGGCCTGGTAAACGAGGTACGGCGCCCGGACCGGTTTGTCGCCAAAGCGCAGGTGGGAGATGGTCGTGGCGCCGGACTTCTTGGAATCGTAGACGAAATAGCCCTGCGCGAACTTGCCTGCGTCATCACCGATGATCTTGATGGTGTTCTTGTTGGCGCCCACGGTGCCGTCGGCGCCCAAGCCGAAGAAGACGGCGCAGGTGCGGTCCGGCGGCTCGATGTTCACCGCCGGGTCATAGTGGAGCGACAGGCCGGTGACATCATCGTGAATACCGATGGTGAAGGGATTCTTCGGCTGCGGGCGGACCAGTTCGGCGAACACGGCGAGCGCCATCGCGGGCGTGAATTCCTTCGAGGAGAGCCCGTAGCGGCCTCCGATCACCGTGAGCCGCCCGGCCTGCGGGGTGAACCAGCCGGCCAGTTCGGCTTCGCGGAGCGCGGCCACCACATCGACAAAGAGCGGTTCGCCGACGGCGCCGGGTTCCTTGGTTCGATCCAGCACGGCGATGGACCGGACGGTGCGCGGCAACGCGGCGGCAAACGCCTTGACCGAGAACGGCCGGTAAAGGCGGACCTTCAGGACGCCGGTCTTCTCCCCGTTGGCGTTGAGCCAGGCGGCCGTTTCCGCGGCGGTCTCGGCGCCGGAGCCCATCACGACCACCACGCGCTCGGCCTCGGGATGGCCTTCGTAGTCAAAAAGGTGGTACGCGCGGCCGGTCAGCCCGGCAAACTCGTCCATCACCTCCTGCGTGAGGGCGGGGGCCACGTCGTAGAACCGGTTGATGGCCTCGCGGGCCTGGAAAAACACGTCCGGGTTTTGGGCGGTGCCGCGCAGGACGGGATGATCGGGGTTGAGGGCGCGGCGGCGGAAGGCGGCGAGGGCCTCGGTGTCGGTCAGCGCGCGCAGCGTCTCGTCGTCGATGCGGGTGACCGTGTTGACCTCGTGCGAAGTCCGGAAGCCGTCGAAGAAATGGAGGACGGGCACACGCGTGCGCAGGGTGGAGGCGTGGGCGATGGCGGCGAGATCGTGCGCTTCTTGCGGGGAGTTGGCGGCCAGCAGGGCCCAGCCGCATTGGCGGCACGCCATGACGTCGGACTGGTCACCGAAGATGGAGAGGGCGTGGGTGGCGAGGGTGCGGGCGCTGACGTGGATCACGCACGGCGTCAGCTCGCCGGCGATCTTGTACATGTTCGGGATCATCAGCAGGAGGCCCTGCGAGGCGGTGAAGGTGCTCGCCAGCGCGCCGCCCTGCAATGCGCCGTGAACCGCTCCGGCCGCCCCGCCCTCGGACTGGAGCTCCACAATCTCGGGCACCAGGCCCCAGATGTTCGGCTGATGGGCCACCGCCCATTCGTCGGCGTATTCGGCCATCGGAGAGGACGGTGTGATCGGGTAGATGGCAAAGACGTCGCTGACGCGGTAGGCGACCGAAGCGACGGCCTCATTGGCATCCAGGGTGGAAACGGTTGGTTTGGAGGCAGTATTCACAGCGAAGGGATCGGCTAAGTGATTGGAAAATCCGCAGATTCAGCAAGAGTACCGCCGTTCAATCGAAGCGGCTCCGCATCCTTTGGCGACCATTGCGCAGAAATTGAATAGCGCCGGGTGCGGCGCGCAGCGCGGGGCCGGTCGGAGCTGGATCGATTTCGTGGGGGCAGGTGGAACCTGCCGTCCCCGGCGGTTTTCCCCCGGCGAGGCCTTCAACCCGCCGGAACGGCGGGCTCCACTTTTTTGGGTCTCAATCTTCTGCGCGAAGACTGCCCCAAAGGCCTGAGATCGGCGCCACGTTTTGGCGGGGTGCCCGGAGCGAAGTCAAAAAAGACCCCGGCGCAAAGACCGGGGCTAGAAAGGACGAGCGGGTCACCGGCTCACTTGGCCGGTGGCGGAGGAGGCAGTTTGGTCAGGAAGCTGTCGCCCACTTTCTGGGCGACCATGTCGTACATCCGCTGGATCTCGAGTTCAGCGTTCCGGCGGTCGATCTTGGCCAATTCGACCTTGGCGGCGGCGTCGAACACCTCGGTCGTGAGGGTCTCCCGCTTGTTCCGCAAGTCGGCGATCGATTTTTCCATGTCGGCAATCTGCTTCGAAAGGGAGGCGGCCAAAGATTCGAATTTCGCGGTTTCCTGGGCGATGCTGCGATCCTGCTCTTCCCGGTCGCGCTGGGCTTTTTCCTGTTTCTGGCGGTCCCGCTCCTCGCGCTGCCGTTGCTGCGCCTGGGCATCGGCCTGCGCTTTGGCCTCGATCTCTTTGCGGCGGGCTTCATCGGTCGTCTGTTGGTCCGCGACCTTCTTGGCTTCAATGCGGTCGTGTTCGGCCATATCCGGCTTGGCGATCTGGGTGTAGTAGAGGCCAAACGCGATCAACAGCACCGCGGGGAAGATGACGTAAAACTTGTTCATGGATTCAAAAACGTGGGTTTGACGGATCAGTCCTTCTTGGCCTTGGCCGCTTCGGCCGCCGCGTGCGCATCCTCGGCCGCCTTGATCTTGTCCAGGAGATCGTAATAGATCTTCACATTGGCCTCGGCCTGGTGCGTGTATTTCCGGATGAAAGCCTCATCGTCCAGAAACTGCTTTTTCTGAAGCTCGAGTTGGGCGATCTCGCCCTTCACTACCTCGGCATCCGACTTCTGGCGGTCGAGTTGCGGGCGCAGGTGCCGGTTGACCTCATCGGCGGCGTGTTGCTGACGTTCCACCAGCTTGCTCCGGGCGTCGCTCGCCTCTTGGTCCTTCTTTTCCTTGGCGAGGCGCACGGCCTTGCGTTCTTCCTGCGCCTTCGTGGCGTCCAGAATCGCCTTCCTCCGGCGCTCGAGATCCTGCGTGATCCTTTCCTGCCGGTCCTTCTCCACCTGGACGGCTTTCTGTTTCTCTCTTTCGACGTATCCCTGGTTGAAGTTCCAGTAGAACGCCCCGAAGACCAGAAGGCCAACCAACGGCCAGATAATATAGGCTTTGTTCATGACAAACGGTTTAAATTGTGGATGCGAAATTAATTCTGCGATTGCTGCTTGTGATTCTGCAGGTCCAGGATGTTCGCCTTGATCGCGTCCTCCATCTTCTCAGCCTGTTTGATGGCGTCGGTCGCGTTAATTTTCTTGGCGGCGGCGGCAGCCTCATGGGCCCCCTTCAAGGCTTCATCGAACTTTTGCAGGTCCAGCGCCGTATAGGCGTAGAACAGCCAACCCACGTGCGGTTTGTCGGTGCCGCCCTTGGCGATGCACGCCTTGATGTGTTCGAACGCCTTGGCTTCGTCGGGGACCCCGAGGTAGACCTGCGCGAGTTGGTATTCAATCTCGGCGTTGCTGGGGAAAAGCTTCGCCGCCGTAAGGAACGTCTCGATGGCCTTGTCGTTACGGTGGATCAGTTGGAACCAGCCGCCGAGGATCGTCCAGTTTTGCGACGTTGACTCGATCGTGTCTCCCCTCAGCCCGTTTTCGAGCAACTCGCACGCCCGGGCGTACTGATTGATGTTGGAGTACAGGCCGACGAGGTTGAAATTGTCTTTGGGCGTCGTCATG
>DASRKV010000016.1:0-11163 GCA_035648795.1 Opitutaceae bacterium | reverse complement strand
GTCGCCCGTCTTCCGGTACGAGTTCGACCAGACGCTGCCGCTGCCGGCAGACGCCGCGCCGGGCACGGTACCGACGGCGCCCCACGCCTCCGAAATCGAGTTCGTCTTCCGGGTGCTTTCATCGAAAAATCTGCCCTGGCGGCCGGAGGACTACGCCGTGTCGGAACTCGTTTCTTCCTACTGGACCAACTTCGCCAAGACGGGCGATCCGAACGGCCCGGGCCTGCCGCGGTGGCCGGCGTACGATAGCCAGGACGGCTACCCGGTGATGCATCTGCGGGCCCATCCTGACGCCGCTCCTGACCAACACCGCGATCGCTACGAATTCCTCGATCGACTGGGCTCCGCGAGGTAGCCGTTGAACATGGCGCCCGGCGTGTCCGGGCAGGCGCGACAGGTTGGATGCGGGTTGGCGATGACGAAGAGCTACGTCCCGCGGAGGAATGTCGCGATCCCGGCGAGTTCATCCGGCGTGGCGTCTTCCAGGACGTAGTGCCCGGCGGTGGACAGATAGCGCGCCTGGGCTTGGGGAAATATCGCCTGCCAGCGGTTGAAAAACCAGTCATTGAAGCAAAAATCCGCGCCGCCCCAGACAATCATGACCGGATGGCGCTGGAATTGCGCGAGCCCGGACGCCACCTGCTCCAGCGTCTTCATCGTCGGATGTCCCGGCCGCATCGGAATATCGGCGACGAACCGCGCCACGCCGATGCGGTTCGCCCAGGAGTCATACGGGAACAGATATCCGCGCTTCACCGCGGCGGCCAGCGGCCGCCGCCTGACGGCCATCCACGTCGCCGGCCCCGCGAAACCGTTCAACCCGCGGACGAACGTCTCGCCGATCAGCGGCGTGCGGCACAGGCGGATTCGCCAGGGAATCGAGGGCGCCGGAAACGCCGCAGTATTCAGGATGACGATACGGCCGACCATCTCGGGATGGCGGGCGGCCCAGCCCAATCCGATGGCGCCGCCCCAGTCGTGCACGACGAGGTGGACGCGCCGCAATCCCAGGGCGGCGACGAGCCGACCGAGGTTCTCGATGTGCGTCCCGAGCCGGTAGGGATAGTCCTGGGGCTTGTCGGACAATCCCATGCCGACGTGATCCGGGACCACGCACCGCATCCCCGCCGCCGTCAATTGCTGGATGAGGTCCCGATAGTAGAACGACCACGTCGGATTTCCATGAACCAGGAGCACCGCTTCGTCGGCGCGCGGGCCGTCATCGACGTAACTCAGGCGCGCCGATCCGCCGGGGAGCGATTGCGGCGCGAACGGATACAACCGTCGCAGCCAGCCGGGAAGCTCTGCCAAGGTCACCATTCGAGCGCGAGCATCATGCAGTTGATGCCGCTGCCGATGCCCAGCAGTGCGACCCGGTTGCCGTCAACCACCGCGCCGCTCTCGACGGCCTGAACGAGCGTTGCGGGCAGCGAAACCGATCCCATGTTGCCCAGGGTCTCGAACGTGGAGAAATCACGGGCGGGATCGACGCCGAGGGCTTCGTACAGCCGGCGCCGGTGCATCGCGCCGACTTGATGGCACACGAAACGATCGACGGAAGCGTCCACCCAGCCCATTTCCTTCTGGAAGGCGGCCCAGGCGCGCTGGGCGACTTCCACCCCCGCCACCAGCAACTGCTCCGAATTGGTCTGCATTTCCAGTCCGTCTCCGCCCGCCGCGTCGCCCTGACAAAGCTCGCTGTGCTCCGTGGCGGTCAGGCAGATTCCACCGCGCAGCCGGTGCGGCCGGTCGTGCACGAGCGATCGGTGGCAGACGATGGCGGCGGCGGCTCCCGAGCCAATCGTGAGGTTTGCGAAATACGGTTTGATCTGGTTGCGATCCAGCGGCGCGGTCGCCAGGTGCTGCAGCGTGCGTTCCACCAGGGGCCGGCCGTTTTCGCCAGCCACCACCATCCCGCAGCGGATCTGCCCGGATTCGATCATCGCGGCGAGAATCGTCAGGCTGTTGAGAAAGCCCAGGCAGGCGTTGGAGACGTCGAAGATCTGGACGTTCGCGGAGAGGCCGATCTTCCGGTGCGCAAACGCCGCCGTGGCCGGCTCGAGCATATCCCGGCAGACCGCGGCATGCATGAAGGCCTCGATCTGTTCCGGCGGGAGGGCGGACTGCGCCAATGCCGCCCGGCCCGCTGCCGCGCTGGCATCCGACGGACGCGTCCCCGGCGGCCAGAACCGGCGCTCGCGAATTCCACTCATCAGCTCCAACCGTCCAAAGGGCAGCCGGAGCCGTTCGTACAGCGGCCGGAGGCGTTCCTCGATCTCCGCCGACGTCCAGACTTCTTCCGGCAGCGCGACCGCGATCGACTCGAGGCAAACGTGTTCAAAGCGCATGATTAAGTTTTCGCCTCCGGCGGAAACTTTTCCGGTCGCATCGTCAGCCGGACCACCTCCTTGTCGAAGTAGTTGGCCCCGAGTCCGGCGTCGACGATGAGGGTCGTCCCGTTGAGGCCGCTGCTGCAGCCGCCGAGCAGGAACGCGGCGGCGTTCGCCACTTCCTGCGTGGCGAGCGCGCGCCGGCGGTAGGTGAGCTTCTCCGCGTAGAGATAGCTCTCCAAATAGCCGGGAATGCCGGCGGAGGCGCTGGTCTTCAGCGGACCGGAGCCGACCACATTAAAGCGGATCTCGCTGTCCGCGCTGAACGACTTCGCCAGGAACCGCGCAGTCGACTCCAACGCCGCCTTGATCGGTCCCATGTAGCCGTAGTTGTCCGGCGTGACGAGGAGCGACGAGATGCCGATGGTGACGACGGAAGCATCGCGCGCCAGATGCGGTTTGAAGGCGCGGGCGATTTCCACGAGCGAAAAACAGGAGATCGCGGCGGCCTGCAGGAAATCCGCGCGCTTCGTTTCATGGAACGGCTTGACCCCCTCGGCGTATTGGGCGAACGCGAGCGAATGCACGATGCCGGCGAGCGGTCCGTGCGCGGGGCCGACCGCCGCCGCCAGCCGGTCCGCGGCGCCCTCCTGCTCGACATCGCAGACGTAAACCGGCCGGTCGCGCAGGAGCTCCGCCAGCGCCTGCTTTCTCTCCTCCGAGCGGACGCTGTACACGACCCGCGCGCCTTCCGCTTCGAGGGTCCGTCCGACGGCCCACGCCACGCTCTTCCGGTTGGCGACGCCGAAAACCAGCAACGTCTTCCCGTCCAATCCGAGGAAGCTCATGGGGCGGGTGGCGCCGGGTTCGCGCCGACCGCGGTTGCGGGCGTCTCCTTCTCCACGAGCGCGACGCCGAAGTTCACCGTCAGCACCTTGCGATGGTCCGCCGTCTGGACCGATCCGCTCATGAACATAAAACGGCCGAGGCGGTCGTTCAGCTTGACGTCGATGATCAACTCATCGCCGGGCTTCACCACGCTCTTGAATCTGACTTCGCGGATGCGCGTGAGCACCGGGGTGTAACGCCCGAGATCCTCGTTGGCGGCGGCCATCTGCCGCGAGACCATGGCGCAGGCCGACTGGAAGACCGACTCGCAGATCAGCACCCCGGGCATGATCGGATTGCCGGGGTAATGGCCCTTGAAGAAATCCTCGTCCGGCCGCACCCGGCGGCGGGTCGTCATCGCGTCGGTGCCGGCCGCGATGATTTCGTCGACAAACAGGAAGGGCGGCCGATGGGGAATGAGCTGCTCGATGGACTCCATGGAAATTGGGTGGACGGACGCGCCACGGGAGAACGCCCGGTCAGCCCGGAGCGGCGGCCGGGGGCGCGGTGGGAACGGGCGTGGCGCGTTTTTGGGTGAAGAGGTATTTATCAATGTTGTTGGCCGCGATCACGCCATAATTGATGGTGCCAAGCCAGCCCGACATGATGATGCCGACCGAGCCCGCGTGGTGGAGGCCCGGAAGCTGGGAGGGCAGATCCATCGACACTTTCAGGCCTTCGAACTTCGTGCCGAACGAGGTGCCCTTCCAGTGGCGGGTGTAATGCTCGATCGTGCGCGGCGTGGCGGCCTCCGCCCAATCGATCTTGGCGCGCACCTCGGGAACGAATCGCTCCAGGCAGGCGATCGATTCGTCGATGAGACGTTGCTTCTCCCGCTGGTAGTCTTCGTCCGCCAACTGGTTCCAGTCCTCGTAGCGGGCATTGAGCGAGCACACGACGGCGTAGCGGCCGGAGCCGGGACGGGTCTCGGGATAATACACCGAAAACGTGCGGCTGGTCGTGTGGAAATCGACCAGCTCGTCGCTGGTGAAGTGCGGCGAATCGGAGACGAAGATGAGATCGCCGATCGGCGGGATCGACTCGCCTTTCCGGATGCCCAGATAGACCTGGCAGGAACTCGTGTTGATCCGCACCGCGTTGGCCTGCGCCACGAATTCCGGCGGGAACTGGTCCGCGCCGACCAGCTTCAAGATCGTTCCCTTAAGGTTGGCGTTCGACAACACGGCTTCGCAGCGGATCGTGCGGCCGTTGGCGATGACGCCGGTGACCCGTTTCGCGCCGTCGACGTCATCGACCAGCACCTGGTCGACCATCACATGCTTGCGGAGTTCGACCCCGTTGCGGACGAGCTCCTCAGCCATCTTGCGGATGAGCAGGTCGGTGCCGCCGCGAAACGTGTACACGCCCTTGCTCATGAAGTTCGAGAACACGATGCCATACGTGATGGCGGGATCGTTCAGCGTGGAGCCGTTGGCATACGTGATCGGCTCCATGAGAAAACGTTTCACGTCGTCCCGGCCGGGAAAATATCGATCCAGCATTTCGCCGGTCGTCTCGGGATTGTGATCGTAGAAGTTCATCGCCCGCAGGTCGGTGAAGAACCGTTCGACGACCTCCGCCGGGACGTGGAATTGCTCGATGAGCAGGCGGGTGAAATCGGTCCGGTCGAAGGTGGTGGTGAGGTTGAACTGCGGGTTGACGAAGCGGATCCCCTTGAGCTGGACGATCGAGTCGGCGATCTCCGGCGACCAATACTTGCGGGCCGACTTGATCATGCCGATCGGAAACCCGTGCAGCGAGATGTCGAAGATGTGCCCGCCCTTACGCGTGAACCACGTGGCGAGGCCGCCGAACTGGTAGTGGTGTTCGAGCAGCAGGACCTTGCGGCCGCATCGGGCCAGACAGTTGGCGCCGGTCAGGCCCGCGAGGCCGCTGCCGATGACGACGACGTCATAATGGTCGTCGACTCCCTTGAGCCAGTCGTGAGCCATGAAGCGTTCCACTAAGCACACCCGGTTCGAAGTGAGCAACCGGGAAGTTGGGGGAAGAAGCGGCGCCGGGCCGTTGCGACACACCGGATTGCCCGCAGGACAGCGGGTGAAAACTGCCGCGACTCCTAGAGGAAAACAGCGTTCGCAACTACTTGCCAACGAATGTTTCTTCCCGTCTGGAGCAAAACGCGTTTTGCCTTGGGCGCTGCAAAATCCCGGCTCAGGGCGTCTTGAGGACAAGCCGCTCCGCCTGTGGTTGCCATTACAATACGCAATCCTCGGTAACAATGGAGGGCGGCATCGCCGAATGCCGCCCTTACCCCCGCGTCTCCGGCCGCAGGATGTGCTGATTGGCCATGGAGATGCCGCTGAGCATGGACCCGATGATTCCCAGCAGCCCCTGGTCGGTGCCGCACAGATAGAGATTCTTCAGGTGCGTCTGACCGTCGGGCGTTTTTCCCGGGGCACCGTAGATCGCGCCTTCGAGATGCCCCGTAAATCGCGTGATCGTGCGCGGCGTGAACAAATCCGTGGCGACGGTTTCCGCCGCGAGGGTCGCGTCGGAGATCTCCGGCAGGAAACGGCGGGCGCTGCGCGTCGACTCGTCCAGCCAGCGAAGCTTGTCCGCCCGATAGCGTTCGTCCGGCAGCCCGGCCCACTGGTCGAAAGCCGCCAGACAGGTGATGCGCAGCCAACCCTCCGGCAGCTCGACACCGCCAAAGTCAAAGTTGTTCGGCAGGCAGATCACGCCGCTGCGCAGATCCACCTGCTGCGTGGGCCGGGCGTAGTCGAACCGATCCGAGTCGTTGAAAAACACGATGGTATCGCTCCCCCACCCGAGTTCGCGCGGCTGGTGCTTCAAAACGCGGATGCTCTCGATAAAGGACAGCCGTCGCCCCGCCCCGCGAGCCGGCGCCGGCGGTTCGGCGGGCGCGGCGGCGATTTCCGAATTCGGAGTCCCGCGGCACAACGCCAGGGTTTCCGCGACGCCAATCGACGAGATCACGTGATCCGCGGTGATTTCCGCTCCGTTATCGAGGACCAACGCCGCCGCGCGCCCCTCGCGCTCCACGATGCGCGCCACTCCGCATTTCATCCGGCGTTCGCCGCCGGCCGCCCGGTACTTTTCCAGGAGCACCCGGATAATCCGGCGGACGCCCTCCACCGGCCGCGCCAGGCCTTCCAGGAACAGCGCGCGGAACATGATGACGAACTGGGATAGGTCCATGTCGCGTTCCTGTGCGCTGCCATAGTACATCAGCGGACAGAACAACATCTCCTCGAGCAGCGGATCGGAGATATGCCGGCGGACTACCTCGCGGGCCAGGACGTCGGGCACCTCGAACACGCGATCGCCATAGCTCCGCACCAGGCCGGCCAGCCGCCGGAAGCCGTCGATCTGTGCGGGAAACTTCGCGGCGATCTCCGCTTCCAATACCGCGAAATCGTTCGTGAATCGCAACTCGGCTTTCGCCGGTGCGCCGAAGACAACGCGCGACTGCCGCTGCGGGCAGAGCGCGAACTCCTCGCGCTCGATTCGGAGCTGGCGGAGCAGCTTGCCGAGCGGAGTGCCCCGGACTCCCGGCGGCACGAAGTTGGTCATCGCGTGCAGCCCGACATCGTACTTCCGGCCGTCCAGGCTGTAGAAGCTGTTGAGTCCTCCGGGCGCATAATGGCGTTCAAAGATGCAGACCCGGCGGCCAAAGTGGGCCAGCCGGATGCCGGCGGCGAGGCCGGACATTCCGGCGCCGATGATGGCGACGTCGTAGTGACTCGGTGAACTCATGGTTGAAGGCAGCAGCGGAGCGGCTCAGGCCGGATTCCGCGGTCACCGCCAGGATTACCACCCGCTGGGCTCGCCATGACAAACAATACCACCGGTGCTCGCCGCGACGAACTCCATTTATTGGCGCTGGCGACGCTGAACATTTCCGCTCGCCGGCGCCCGCGGCCGCCAAGGCCGAGTCTGAAACGCCGCCTCGCTAGCTTTTTGCCGCGAGCGCGTTGAACTTCGGCGTCAGGTATTCCGCACAACTGTCGAGCGACGCCAATTGACTATAATCGGTCTCGGGCACTTCGATGCCATGGCGCTTGCGCAGCTCCATCACGATGTCGAGGAAGTCCATCGAATCGAGTTGCAACTGGTCGCGGAGGCGCACGTCCGGCTTCAAATTGCTCAAGTCCTCGTCCGGCGCGATGTCGGCGATGATTTCGGTAACCAGCTTCTTGCAGTCGTCTTTCGTCATGTAAAAAAAGGCGGCGTCAGGCCCGGTAGCGGAGAATGACGAGCGCGGAATTGATTCCGAGCATACCAAAGGAGTTGTTCAGAATTGCGTCAACCCGTTTTGCCTTCCGCGGCTGGTTCAGCACGAGACCGGGCAGATCGCACTGCGGATCAAGTTCGTCCACATTGATCGTCGGATGCACCATCAGGTCGTTGAACGACGGCAGGTTGCCCGCGAGTTCGAGGGCGCCGGCGGCCCCCATCGCATGCCCGATGAAGCTCTTGGTGTTGTTGATATTCACGTCCGGGCAGCCGGCGAAAACCTCGCGGATCGCCAGGCATTCCTGGATGTCGCCCTGGGGCGTGGCCGTCGCGTGCGTGTTGACGATGTCGATGTCGCCGGGAGTCAGGCCGGCGTGGGCAATGGCGCGCCGGATGCACTCGGCCTGCCGGACGGCGTTCGGCAGAACGTAATCGGTCGCATCCGAGTTGACGCAGTAGCCGCCGACCTCGCCGTAGATTTTCGCGCTCCGGGCCACGGCGTCCTCCAGGCGCTCCATGGTATAGATGCAGCCGCCTTCGCTGACCACGATCCCGTTGCGCTTCCGGTCGAACGGCCGGCTGGCCTTCGTCGGATCCGGATGCGACGCCAGCGCGCCCTGGCTCTTGAACGCGGCAAAAATTCCGAAGGTTCCGATGCTTTCGCTGACCCCGCCCGCAAAGGCCACGTCGACTTCGCCGAGCCGCAGCATCTGGGCGGCGTGGATGAGACCGAGGTTGCCGGCCGCGCACGCCGCGCCGAGGGTGTAGGCGGGGCCGGTGAGGCCCAGGTTAAGCGAAGCCTCGCCCGCAGGATTGTTGGCGACCGTGCGCGGGTTGTGATGGTGCGACCAGAACTTGATGTCGTGCTTGAAGAGCGAGACATTGTAGATCTCGTTCTCGGTCTCGACGTTGCCATGTTCCGTGATCCCCAGATAAATGCCGGCGCGCGATTTGTCGAAGCTCTCCCAGTTGAGTCCGCTGTCGGCCAGCGCCTCGCGCGCACAAAAGATGCTGATGCTGCCGGCGCGCGTGCCGATGCGGACGTCCTTTTTCTTCTGGTGCTTGAGCGGGTCAAAATGGCAGACGCCGGCCGGCTGGGCGCCCATGTAGCGCACCTCGATCAATTCCACGCCGGAAACGCCGGTCAGCAGATTCTGCCGGAATTCGGCCAGCGTGTTGCCGTTAGGCGCGGTGAGGCCGAGGCCGGTGATGACGATGCGCGACTGCTTCATGGAATGGTGTCAGATGATCCCGGACGCACCCTGTGCAGCGCGCCAGAGGGTTTTGCCTAGCCAATGCACAGGGAAAATCAATACAAGTCTCGTCTGATGAATGTACTCGTCGTCGGTGGAGCTGGTTACATCGGCAGCCATTGCGTGCGGCAACTCGCGGCGGCGGGGCACCGGCCCGTGGTTCTCGACAATCTGGTCTACGGACACCGCCGCGCGGTCGCGCCGTCGGTGCCGTTCTACGAAAGCAACCTGGGCGACGAAGCCGCGGTGCGGCGCGTCCTGACGGAGGAACGGATCAGCCTCGTGATGCATTTCGCCGCGTTCTGTTACGTGGGCGAATCGGTCACCGACCCGCTGAAATACTACCTGAACAACGTCAGCGCCACGCTGCAACTGCTCAAGGCGATGCTGACGGTCGACGTGAAACAATTCGTCTTTTCCTCCTCGTGCGCGACTTACGGCGTTCCCGAACGGCTGCCGATGACGGAGGACCTCCCGCAGGCGCCGATCAATCCGTACGGCCAGACCAAGCTCGATGTGGAGAATCTCCTGAAGGCGCTCGCCCACGCCCACGGCCTGAGCTTCGCGGCCTTCCGGTATTTCAACGCCGCCGGCGCCGCCGAGGACGGATCGATCGGCGAAGACCACGATCCGGAGACGCATCTCATCCCCCTTGCGATCGATGCCGCGCTCGGCCGGCGCCCTCCCCTGCAGCTTTTTGGCACCGACTACCCCACTCCGGACGGCACCTGCCTGCGCGACTACGTGCACGTCGACGATCTCAGCCGGGCGCACATCGCCGTCTTCGATCGTCTCACGAAACCCGGCACCCGGCTCTTCTACAACCTCGGCACCGGCCGGCCTTCTTCCAACCGCGAGGTGCTCCGCGCGGTCGAGAAGATCTCGGGGAAAAAAGTGCCCCTCGTGGAGGCGCCCCGTCGCGCCGGCGATCCGCCCGCATTATACGCGGATTCCGGCCTGGCGAAGCGCGAACTCGGCTGGCAGGCCAAGTATGGCGACATTGAATCGATTGTCGCTACGGCCTGGAAATGGCATTCGGCCCACCCGAATGGTTACGCCGACCGCAATCGGTAAGGAAGGCGGTCTCGGGCCATCGCCCCGCCCAATCGGAAGATCGTCGCCGAGCGCGACGAAATAGGGCCGACGCGTCACACTCTCAAGCCGAGTGCATCGATACGTTTGCGCAGCGTGGTGCGGGTCATGCCAAGGCGCTCCGAAGCGCGCACCAGATTGCCGTTCTCGTCCTTGAGTACGCGCTTGATCATCTCGCGCTCAAGTCGCTCGAGCACCGGCTCCTTCCCTTCCTCCTTCAAACGGGCGTAGACAAAGTCCAGGGCGTCGTTGAGGGTGAGCGGAGAGGTGGCGGGCGCCTCCGGCGCCTGGCGGGCGGCGGCAGGTGTCTTTCCGGGCGTCGCCGCGTCGGCCGGCGGCGGCTCGGGCGCAGTGGTCGGCGCTGGCGCCATTGGCGCGGCGGAGGGAGCGGGTCGCGCGGAAACGGCGCCCGCTGCGGCCACATCGCGGATTTCGGGCGGCAGGTCCTTCAGCAGGATGGTGTCGCCCTGAGCGATGACCGTGCTGCGGTAAATGACGTTTTCGAGTTCCCGGACGTTGCCCGGCCACCGATGCCGCAGCAGCACGGCCAGGGCTTCGACCGAGACTTTTTTGACCCGGGTCTTTTTCTGTTTCTCCAGGGTCTGCAGCATGTAATCGACGACCTGCGGGATGTCTTCGAGTCGTTCCCGCAACGGCGGCATCCGGATGCGCACGACGTTGAGCCGGTAATAGAGGTCTTCGCGGAAGGCCCGGACCTTCACAATCTCCTCCAAGTCCTTGTTGGTGGCGGCCAGAACCCGGACGTCGACCTTGATCGTTTCCGTGCCGCCGACGCGCTGGATCTCGCCCTCCTGCAGCACGCGCAGAATCTTGGTCTGCGTCGCCAGCGCCATGTCGCCGATCTCGTCGAGGAAAACCGTGCCGCCATCGCACAGTTCGAACTTGCCGATGCGCTGGGCGGTCGCGCCGGTGAAAGATCCCTTCTCATGTCCGAACAGCTCGCTCTCGATCAGATTCTCGGGGATCGCGGCGCAGTTCACCGCAATAAAGGGTCGCGCGGCCCGGTGGCTGTGTTTGAAGATGCTGCGCGCCACAAGCTCCTTGCCGGTGCCGCTTTCGCCGGTGATCATCACCGTGACGTCGCTGGCCGTCACCTGCCCGATGGTCTTGAAAACCTCCTGCATCGCGGCGGAGCTTCCGACGATGCCCTCCTTGTAGTCGTCGGTGTTGATGGTCGGCTTGTAGTCGCCCGCGGCGCGCAAATCGGCGTGCGTCTTCAGGGCGGTTTCCGCGAGGGTCAGGACCTTCTGCGGGTCGAACGGCTTCATGATGTAGTCGTACGCACCGTACTTCATGGCCTCGATCGCCGTCTGGGCCGTGCCGAACGCGGTCATGAGGATGACCAGTTGCCGGGGATTGAT
>DASRKV010000015.1:0-8092 GCA_035648795.1 Opitutaceae bacterium | reverse complement strand
GGCGCAGAAGATGGGCGCCACACGCGTGGTCGACGTGTCACACGAAAATCTCCACGACGTGCAGCGCGAGATCGGCATGAAGGAGGGCTTCGACGTCGGGCTCGAAATGTCCGGTAGTCCGCGGGCGCTCAACGACATGATCGACAATATGTATCATGGCGGGCGCATCGCCCTGCTGGGGATCATGCCGGAAAAAGCCGCCGTCGACTGGAATAAGGTCGTCTTCAGCATGCTCACGATCCGCGGGATCTACGGCCGCGAGATGTATGAGACCTGGTACAAGATGACAGCGCTCATCCAGAGCGGGCTCGATATCACCCCGGTCATCACCCACCGGTTTCCGTTCACCGGGTTTCAAGAAGCCTTCCGTCTCATGCGTTCGGGCCAATCGGGCAAGGTCATCCTCGATTGGGAGGAGCCAGGTGCCGCCTCGGCGGGGACCATTCAATAAACCCCGGCTTCCCTCATTCGGTGTAGGAGCCACCACGATTCGGTGGGCTAGTTCGCGCTCAGGTGATTGACCAACTCGCCCACCGCGACCGCGAGGCCGGTCGACATCAGCGTGCCGATGAGCACGTATTCCAGCGAGGCGCGGTCTTCGACGTGGCGGAAATTGGCGAACGCTTTCGCCACGAGCACAAAACCAACCGCCTCGTAATGCCCGCCTAGCACGAACGCGTAGATGAGCCCCCGTTCGAGGAAGCCGATCGCCCGCCCGCGATCATAGGCCACCACGTCCACCTCGTCGGCATCCGTCACGGCCCGCGGCTTCAGGTTCAAAAAGTCGAAGACGGCCCGCACCGCGAGGTTCATCTCGCTCATCGCAACCAGCAGTCCGAACAGCACCAGCATGGCCGAGGTGGAAAACGAACTCTCAAAGATCGCGTCGAAGGCCGTGAGGTGGCTCAACGCCGAAAAAGCCGATTCGATCAGCGGCCAGAATTTCAGTCCGAACGCCGGCGAGAACCACACGCTCAGCGCCAGCAGGTAGACCATCCCCAGCGCGAAATGCCCCGCGTTGCGCCGCCAGCCCAACGCCTCCCAGAGCACGCCCGCCAGGTTCATGATGACGACGGTGGCCGCCGCGGCCAGCAGCCACGAGTGCCATTCAAAAAGCGCCAGCCCGGCGAGCTCGATGGCCGTCTTCGTTCCCCACAGCCGCCAGTTCACGCCGCCATCGCCCACCTGGTACCAAAGCCGTGTGAGCAGGACGAGGTTCGTGAAGACGAGAAACACCAGACTCATGGGATCCCCAGGTTGAGAGTTGATCGATCGCTGGGCCGCACCATCACAGAAACTCCCGCTCACGTCCAGCCTCGGCATGACGCCACCCCGGCGCGCAATGGGAAAATCCGTTTCCTTCCCGCGGATTCGGGTCATAGTGGCGGCATGCTTGACCCACTTTTTGCCGATCACCTTCGCGCTACGCTCGACGAAATCGAACGAGCCGGGCTCTACAAACGGGAACGCGTCCTCACGACGCCCCAGGGGGGGCGGGTCGCCATCGCCACGGGCCAGCAGGTCCTCAATCTCTGCGCCAACAATTATCTCGGTCTCGCCGCCCATCCCGAGGTGATCGCGGCCGCGCACGCCGCGCTCGATCGCTGGGGCTATGGGCTGTCCTCGGTGCGCTTCATCTGCGGCACGCAGGAAATCCACCGGCAGCTTGAGGCGCAGCTCAGCGCGTTTCTCGGCACGGACGACACCATCCTGTATTCATCCTGCTTCGACGCGAACACCGGCCTGTTCGAGACGCTGCTCTCCGCCGAGGATGCCGTGATCAGCGACGAGTTGAACCACGCCTCCATCATCGACGGCGTGCGGCTCTGCAAGGCCCGGCGCTACCGCTATCGCAACAATGACCTCGCGGATCTTGCATCCCGTCTCCAGGAGGCCGCGGCCGACGGCGCGCGTTTCAAGCTCATCGCCACCGACGGCGTGTTTTCGATGGAGGGCACGATCGCGAACCTGCGCGGGATCTGCGACCTGGCGGATCGCTACGGCGCGCAGGTGATGGTCGACGACAGTCATGCCGTCGGCTTTCTGGGCCCGAACGGCCGCGGCACGCCGGAACATTGCGGGGTCCAGGGTCGGGTGGATCTCATCACCGGGACGCTCGGGAAGGCGCTCGGCGGCGCGAGTGGCGGTTACACCAGCGGTCGCCGCGACCTCATTGCCCTGTTGCGCCAGCGATCCCGTCCCTATCTCTTCTCCAACTCCCTCGCCCCGGCGATCGCGGCCGCCTCGATCAAAGCCCTCGAGCTGCTCACGCGCTCGACGGAATTGCGCGACCGGCTGGAGGTGAACACGCGCTTCTTCCGCACGGGGCTCGCCGAGGCCGGACTTGCCATCCGGCCCGGCACCCATCCCATCGTGCCGGTGATGATCGGCGATGCCACGCTGGCGCAGCGGATTTCGGACCGGCTGCTCGAACTCGGCGTCTACGCCATCGGTTTCTTCTATCCCGTCGTACCGCAAGGCGCCGCCCGCATCCGCGCCCAGGTGTCGGCCGCGCACCGTCAGGAGGACCTGGCGTTCGCCATCGAGCAATTTGCCACGGTCAAACGGGAGTTTGGGATATAGAGCGGGGACTCATGCAGTCGGAACACGTTTTTCCTGGAGAAGTCGTGGCACCAAACGGTGGAGCCCGCCGTCCCTGACGGGCTTCGAACTTCGCCATCGAAAAACCCGCCGGGACGGCGGTTTCCACCTTTGACAACTAAATCGTTTCGGCTCACCCCATCTCCCGCCATGAACCTTTCGCGTCTCCAAGCCCGCCGTCTCGCCGCCGCCGCGCGTCGCGCCGCCAAATCTTCCTATGCACCCTATTCGAAGTTCCGGGTCGGCGCCGCGGTTTTGACGGCCTCAGGAAAAATTTTTGCCGGCGGCAATGTCGAGAATGCCTCCTATGGCCTTTCGAACTGCGCGGAACGCACCGCCGTCTTCAAGGCGGTGACGGAGGGGCACCGCGAGCTGGTGGCGGTGGCGGTCTACACGCCGACGCGCAAGCCCACCCTGCCCTGCGGCGCCTGCCGCCAGGTCATCCACGAATTCGGCCCGAACGCTGTCGTCCTGTGCGTGTGCGATTCGTCGGACCAGCACAAGACCACGCTCGATCAACTGCTCCCGGGAGCTTTCGGACCGACGGATCTCCGTTAGCAGACGGCGGCGCCAGCACGCCGATGATTCTGCGGATGACCTTCCTCGAAGCCGGCCGTCCGGTCATGGACGGCGGGCGCCAAGAACTGATTGCGCGTCAGGACCCGGCGAAAAAATCGCGCACGGCGGCGAACACCTGATCGCGTGGCACGTCGCGTTCCGTGCGTTCGCCCAGATCGCGCAGCTTGACGACGTTACGCGCCAGCTCGTCACCGCCGTAGATCAGCGCAAGCCTGGCTCCGGACTCCAATGCGGCCTTGAACTGCTTCCCAAATGCCAGCGACTTCAGCGGGTACTCCACCCGGTATCCCGCCGCCCGGAGCGCATGGATGTCTCCGAAAGCCGTCTTTCGCTCCGTCTCGCCGCCCAGCACCGCGTACACGTCGGCGGCACTGACGTACGCCGGCATGATTCCCCGCGCCTCGAGCAGCAATCCCATCGTCACGTCGCCAATGGCAAATCCCACGGCCGGCAGATCAGGTCCGCCGAGCTTCGCCACCAGGTTGTTGTAGCGCCCGCCGCCGGCGATGGAGCGCAGCTCGCCCTTCCGGTCAAACGCCTCGAAGACGAATCCCGTATAATAGGCCAGGCCGCGCACGACCCCGAGATCGACCTCGACAAAACGCGCCAGTCCCATCGCCGCCAGTCCGTCGAGCAACCGGCGCCACTCGGTGACCCGGGCAGTCAGCTTGTCGCCGCCCACGGGAGTCAGCACTTCTTCGAGACGCTCCAGGCTCTTGATGGCGAGAAAGGCGAGCACCTTCTCCTGCCGCGCAGGATCCAGCGGCCCGAATTGGTCGGAGCAGGTTTTGAACGCCGCGTCACCAAGTTTCTCGTACTTGTCGATGGCCACGAGCAGGGCCCGGATGTGCGCCTCGTCCAGGCCCAGCGCCTCCAGATAGTAGAACCACAAATCGCGGTCGCTGAGCCGCACAATGAAGTCCTGTTCCGTCAGCCCGAAGCCGGCGAGACATTGCACCAGCAGCGCAACCAGCTCGATCTCGGCCTCGACGCCCGGCTCGCCAAAGATATCGGCATTGAATTGAAAGAACGCGCGTTCCCGGCCCTTTTGGGCGCGTTCGTAGCGGTAAAACTCGGCGATGCTGAACCATTTGATCGGCCGTTTGAGGCTGCCCGCCTGCGCGCCGACCATCCGGCAGACCGTCGGCGTCATCTCCGGCCGCAGCGCCACCTCCCGCCCGCCTTTGTCAACAAAGCTGAACAACTGCTGCTCAATCTCTTCGCCGGATTTGGTCTTATACAGATCAAGCGGCTCCAGCACGGGCGCATCGTACTCGGAAAACCCGAAAGCCGACGCCGCCTGACGCCACACGCGAAACACATGATTCCGGCGGGCGCACGCCTCCGGGGCAAATTCCCGGAATCCTGGCAGAGACTGGAATAAAGCCATGCAACCACTCAGGTTGCAGGCGCAGGCGGCGGTTCGCCACCCTTATTTTGCAGCGGACCTAGATCGAGCTTCTTGAGCTTGGCCTTCAGGATCTTTCCGGATTTAAATTTGACCACAGCTCGTTGCGGAATGATGACTTCGGTCTCAGGCTTGTTGGGATTGCGGCCCACGCGCGCCTTGCGCACTTGCACTTCCAAGACACCGAAGTTGCGCAGCTCCACGTTCCGGCCCGCCGCCAGAGCATTCATGATGATATCCAAGGTCATCTGCACAGTCGTCTGGACCTCCTTTTGCGGAAATCCAGTCTTCTCGTAGATCTGCAGCACAATCTCGCGTTTCGTCAGGTTGGTCGACATGGTGATTCCTTTCAATAAAATCTAAAACGGAAACGCTTTAACCTATTCGAAGAGTGAACTCCGTCAACAGCAAAGGCTTACAATTCCCTGAAAATGAGCGATAAACCTCCCTCCACTCCGTTCGAGCAGTTGCCACCGCAAATTCAGGAACTCCTTCGAGGTTCGAATGTTAAGACGGTTTTCTCCCACCCGGCGGCCAGCGGTTCCACGCGTGATTCTGAACCTGCTGAAGACGAAAGGAATAAGGAACATGAGACCACTCTTCGACTGATCCGGGAGTTCAACCTCAAACCGCGGGAAATTCGCGATTACCTCGACCGTTTCGTCATTCAGCAAGCCGAGGCCAAAAAGGTGCTCTCCGTCGCCATCTGCGATCATTACAATCATGTGCGCCAGTGTCTCGAAGACCCAAGCCTGCAGGAGCGCGATTACGCCAAGCAGAACATCCTCTTGCTGGGTCCGACGGGCGTGGGAAAGACGTACCTGATGCGATGCATCTCGAAACTTATAGGCGTGCCCTTTGTGAAGGCTGACGCCACGAAGTTTTCCGAGACGGGCTATGTGGGTGGCGATGTCGAAGACCTCGTGCGCGACCTCGTGAAGGCCGCCGACGGCGACGGCGACCTGGCGCAATACGGCATCATCTACATCGACGAAATCGACAAGATCGCCTCCGCCCCCGGCAATACGGTGGGCCGCGACGTCTCGGGCCGTGGGGTACAGATCAATCTGCTGAAGCTCATGGAAGAGACCGAGGTGAATCTGCAGAGCCAGAACGACATCGCCGGCCAGATTCAGGCCCTGATGGATTTCCAGCGGCGGAGCCGGCCCCGCAAACGCACGATCAATACCCGGCATATTCTTTTCATCGTGAGCGGCGCCTTCGACAAACTTGCCGAACAGGTGAAACGACGCGTCCAAAGCGGCCAGATCGGCTTCGCGTCCGCCGGGCGCGAGCGCGCCGCCGACGACAGCGACTTCCTGAATCTCGCCCAGAGCCACGATTTCATCGAATACGGGATGGAACCTGAATTCATCGGACGCCTGCCGGTGCGGGTCGCCTGCCAGACGCTCACCGCCGGCGATCTGGAAAAAATCCTCCTGACGTCCGAGGGCAGCATCCTTCAGCAATACCGCGCGGATTTCTCCGGGTACGGCATCGATTTCGAGATCGACCTGGAGGCGGTGCGCGAGATCGCCACGCAAGCCCACGCCGAAAAGACCGGCGCCCGCGGCCTCATGACCGTGCTCGAGCGGGTCCTGCGCGATTTCAAATTCGAACTTCCCTCCACGGCGGTGAAGACCTTCAAGATCGACCGCGCGACCGTCGCCGCGCCGTCCGGGACCCTCCAAGTTCTGTTGAAACAAAACGCCGCCCAGCAGCGCGACGTGCTCAAGGCCGACGTCGCCGCATTTGCGGCGCGGTTTCAGAAGGACTATGGCTTCGAACTCGTGTTCGATGATTCGGCGATCGAGCGGCTCATCGAACTGAGCCTCGCCGCCGACAAGACGATTCGCGCCTTGTGCGAGGACAAGTTCCGCGATTTCCACCATGGCCTCAAGCTCATCGCCCGCGACGGCGAACCGCGCCGTTTTGTGATTTCTCGCGATGTCGTCGATGCTCCCGACAAGGTCCTCTCCCGCTGGGTGGTGGACCGGTTTCGGGAGGGCGGCAATCTTTCCGGGCCAGGTTGACCCGCCTGCCATGCCCGACTCCACGGCCGTCAACACCATGTTCGCGCGGATCGCGCGGCGCTACGATCTTGCCAACCGGCTGCTCAGCGGCGGCGTCGACGGCTGGTGGCGCCGCCGGTTGGTCGCGGCGGTGCGCCAGACCCGTCCCCAAACGGTCCTCGACCTCGCGACCGGCAGTGGCGACGTCGCCTTTGCGTTGGCCCGGAACCTTCCGCCGGACGTTGAAATCATCGGCATGGATTTCTGCCGGCCCATGCTGGAGGAGGCCGAGGCGAAACAGCGCCGTTCCGGCGGGTTTGCCAACGTGAGTTTTCGTCCGGGCGACGGACTTTTTCTGCCGCTGGGGGACGCCTCCGTCGATGCCGTCACGATTGCCTTCGGCCTGCGCAACATGGCGGACCGCCGGCGGGCGCTGGGCGAGATGCGGCGCGTGCTTCGTCGGCCCCACGGCCGGCTGTTTGTGCTCGAATTCTCGCAGCCGGCGCCGTGGATCCGTCCGCTGTACTATTTTTATCTCCGGCGGGCGTTGCCGCGACTGGCGGGGCTCATCACCGGCGACCGGGCCGCCTACGAATACCTCGGGCAGACGATCGGCGAATTTCCCGACCCCGCCGGGCTGTGCGCCGAATTCCGCGACGGCGGTTTCTCTGCCGTCACCGTTGCCAGAATGAGCCTCGGCATCGTCGCCCTGCACACCGCCGCCGTGTGACGGCCGGCGCCGCTAAAGGTCGTTCGCAGTGGCAGAACCGGGAGGGCGACGCGCTTCCATAAAGCCCCCGTTATTGGGGGACGCGCAGACCACATGCCTCGCAAAAAGCAAGGAGAATTCGTCGGTGCAGCAATTTCCATGCTAGATTCACATTTGCGAACTTGCCAGCCGCCGTTGTCTTCGCTTCGATGCTCGCGTGTCAGCGCTGAAGCTTATTCTCAACGAACTTCATTATGAGCTGCTCCGGAAGATCTCCGAAGGTGGCATGGGCGTCGTCTACGAGGCCCATCAATTCGGCGCAGGAGACTTTCATAAGCTAGTTGCTATCAAGCTGATACGAGAAGAATATTCGAGCATCCAGGAGTTCCAGAAGAATTTCATCGGCGAGGCGCGGCTCGTCGCCGACCTGATCCATACCAACATCGTCCAGACCTATCATCTCGGTCTGGTCGGCGGCCAGTATTTCATGGTCATGGAATTCGTGAACGGCGTGAACGTCGAACAGTTTATCGAGCGCCATCGCGCCTTGAACCGTCCGATTCCCGTTGAGTTCGCCGCGTTCATCACGTCGCGCGTGGCGCGGGGCCTCGCCTACGCCCACCAGAAGGCCGACCGCGAGGGCCATCACCTCAATATCGTCCATCGGGATGTTAACCCGAAGAACGTGATGCTCGCCTACGAAGGGGACGTGAAGCTGACGGACTTCGGCATCGCGAAGGCTTTCAAGCTCATGTACAATGAGGAGGGCAAGGTGATCCCGGG
>DASRKV010000014.1:0-5892 GCA_035648795.1 Opitutaceae bacterium | reverse complement strand
GGCGGCAACGTGCGACGCCGAATAATTAGGCCCGTCCGAGCCGCCGCGCAGCACGACGTGGCAATCGGGATTCCCGCTGCTGTGAACCGCGGCGCCCTGCCCGGCGGCGGTGAGCCCGAAAAAAGTGTGCGGGCGGGCGGCCGCCTGAATCGCGTGGATGGCGTGCTGAACGTTGCCATCGGTTCCGTTCTTGAAACCCACCGGCATCGACAATCCCGAGGCGAGCTGCCGGTGCGCCTGCGATTCGCTGGTCCGGGCGCCGATCGCCGCCCAGCAGACGAGGTCGGCGATATATTGGGGGCTGATCGGGTCGAGAAACTCGGTGGCGGTCGGCACGCCGAGATCGAGCACGGTCCGCAGAAACTGCCGCGCCAAGCGCAGGCCGCGGGCAATGTCACCGCTGCCATCGAGATATGGATCGAGGATCAGCCCCGGCCAGCCGGTGCTGGTCCGCGGTTTTTCAAAATAGACCCGCATCACGACCAGCATCCGATCGTCCAGTTCCCGGGCCAAGGCGGCCAGACGGCGACCGTAGTCGCGACCAGCCACGATGTCGTGGATCGAGCAGGGGCCGACAATGGCGAGCAAGCGCGGATCGTCCCCGCCGAGGATGCAGCGGATGGCGTCCCGGCTGTGGTGGACCAGCTTGGCCTGCGACTCGGTCTGCGGCAGGGCGCCAAGGAGTTCGCCGGGCGCCGGTAGGGGCCTGAGTTCGTTGATATTCGTGTTGGAAATGCGGTGCACTGCGGGGTTCTTTCGATCGTCGGGGCGATCCGGCTGGGATCGCTCCCGCCGCGGTGGAAGCTCAGTCGATTCCGTTTTCCTGGAAAACAGACTTATGCATTTCGTCCGCCTTTTGCCGGGCTTGCATCGCCTCGATGCGTAGTTGCGCTTTCTTCGCCCATTCGGAGCCGGATTCCATCCGGATGACTTTCTGATATTCCGTGACGATCGCCGTGGCGTGATCGCTGGGAAGCTGCTGCTCCATCGTCACGTCACGTTCGTAGGCCTCCTTTTGGGCCGCGTTCCCACATCCGCCACCCAGCAGAGCGAGGACTGACCAGGAGAGCGTGCAATTGATTATTCACTTTGGCTGAGAATATTGTCGGCAGATGCGACCGTCAGCGGGATTGAAGGTTTGCGGAGTTTTACGAAGCCAGCCGATGGTCCGTTGTTTCGACTAGATCGTCGCCACGACCTCCATCTCCACGAGCAGGTCGTGGCGGCAGACGTCGGCCAGGACGCAAATCTTGGGGAATGTTGGAATCTGCAGAAGGCGTGTGACCCGATTCCAGGCGTCCCAAGCGTTGCGGTCCTTGCAATAGAGTGTGGCCGACGTGACGTCCTGCAGGCTGCCTCCCTGCTCCGCCAGGATCGCGGCGATGCACATGAGCGTCTCCAGGCTCTGCATCTCGGCGTCGCCGACATGGACGCTCTCGCCCGCGGGGTTGATGCTGGCCGTCCCGGAAATATGGACGCTGCGCTTCCCTTCGATCTGGAACGTCATCCCCCGCGAGAAGGCTGATCCATAGTTGAATGAACTGTCCTGCCGCGGGCTGTGGATGATCGGGACCGCCGCAGCGCTCCCGGGTCCGTCGGTCTCCAGCGCCAGGACATCCATCATGCATTCTTCGTCCGCGTAACGTCCCTGGATTCCCGTGCTCGCCGGAAAAACCGGGCCGCCTGCGACCCTGACTCCCGCCTGTCGATAGTGGGCCGTCCGCACCCGGTTGAAATCGCCGTACCATTCGAGCAATCGCGCGAGGTAGATCCACGTCCGGACCACATTGCGGTATGCCATGCCGTGGGCTTTCAGCCCGAGCTCCGCATTGGTGAACATTTGGTCCGCCTGGGCCGGGGCGTCACCGGCCAGCGCTCCACCGGAATTCATGCCACGGACGAACGGAAGGTAGAGTATGCGGAAGCCCTTGCCCGTCCAGAGCCGACCGCGTCCCGTCACCGGGTTTTCAACCGTCGTCACGGACGTTCCGCCGCCGACGGGCGCAATACCCCAGACCTGCACGCCAACGAATTCGGACTCCTGAAGCGGCGTTCCCACGACCCAGGTCACCGGGACGCTCAGATCGAGCTCCTGCCGCCGATATTGGGCCTCGCGGCGTTTCAGGATGTCGGCACGAACGCCGGGCCGGCCGAATAATTTTTCCTGCATCGGCTGGATCCTTCGGTCAGCGATCGCCTCAGCCACCAGCCCGAGCAGTCTGTCCACCGTCGCCCCGTCCCCGGACCCTTCGATCGTCCCGGTCAGGTGGTACTCGATGAAAGACGCCCGTTTCGTCCCGCGGACTTCGAGACGGCAGCCTTCCCGCGTCTCCGTCGTGCTCACTCCGCCGTCACAAGCGGACAGGTGCGGGATCTCGGAGACGATTTCCGTCTCCGCGCGTTCGCTCAAAGGCGCGCCATGCAACGATTGTTGGATGGTTTTCATTGAAGATCTTTCGCGCAGCGGAACCCGGTGTCCTCTGACCAGTAGTCGGGGTTCGACCACAGGCGCCGCGAACACCGGTTGTTGAATTCCGTCTGACCGATCATGCCGGCGCCGACGGCGGCGAGAAGCAAAGAGAGGACTCCCGTAACAAGCCGCGGAGCGCGCATGCGCATCAAGCACTTCCCTCCAAGGCGAGGGGCATCTGGTGGGGTCTGATCAGGCACGATAAGAGCAACTTTAGGACTATGTGGTGTTCTATTAGGGATAGAGTCCTCGCAAGGGGGAAAAGAATCTTTGGGACGAACCGCTGTTTTTTGGTGGTGAATGGCGGTCCGCTTCCGGCGAAATTGAGGCAGATCGCGGGTCAAATCTTGGCCAACTGCCGTTCGCTGCCAGGGGCGTATCGCCGCGTGACGCGTAGGGTTTCGCAATCCGAACCGCTCGCTTTCTTCAATTACGCGGCCGGCAACAAGCCCACGACCATCGCCGTTGTCTGGCCCGACGGCTCGCATAGCCCGCACCCGTTCCAGGCTGGCCTTCCACGGATCACGCTCCAAAGAGGCCCTTAAACTGGGTTGGAGATTCGATCGGCCGGATCCACGCGACCGGACAATTTCTCGCGGGCAGTTCCGCGAACGATCGCAGGTGGAATTGTAGGGCGGGGTCGCCGAACCCCGCCGGGTCGTCCAAACCAGGAGACGGCGGCATCCGGCGATGCCGCCCTACATTCAATGGCATGACCCGGCATCGCGCGGAGCTACCCCTGCTCGCCGGGATTTACCGCCGGTCCGCGGAATCCGCGGCCAGCGCCAGCAGCACGTCGCCACGAGCAGGGCCGGACGAATCGCTGAGCCCGGCGGCCAGTGCATTCCGAACGGCCGCAGGGACGGCGGTGGCCGCGCCCGGCAGGCGGGCAATCAGGCCGACGGTCAGCGCTTCCGGCGACGCCGGTCCGCCAGCACTGTACTCGGTGCAATAGGGCCGTCGCCAGAAACCTGGCGCGCCGGCCGCCAGAGCCGCGAAATAACGCCCGGATTTTCCGTCGAGGTAGGTTCGCACGGCTTCCTGCACCAGATGTTCCGCCGGTGCGTTCAATGCGCTGTCGTGCGCCGCCACGGCGAGAGCCGCCGCGCCTTCCGCCACGAGCAGATCATCCGCGGCCTGGGAGATCGCGGTCTCGTCGCCAATGACGTGCCGGACCCCGCCGTCGCCCGGCAGGACGATCTGCTGCTGGAGAAAACGCCACTGGTTGCGGGCCAGTTCGAGGTAACGGGGCTCCTTCAGCGCTGCGCCCGCGCGGGCAAGAGCCGCCAGAATCAACCCGTTGGGACCGGCCTGAACGCTTTCATCGCGGCGCAGCGGATGGCGTCGCACCTGCACCGCCCGCAGCCTGGCGCAATCGTCCCGCAATCGGACCTGCTCGGCAGCCTCCTGCGTGTCGGTGCGATAGAGGATGTTCTTTCCGGAAAACCGGCTGGAAGGATCCTCCTCCGGCGAGACGTTGCCCTCGGGCTTGACGTGGTAGGCGCGGGCAAACGCGGCGGCGCGGTCCGGTCCGAGCACCTCCGAAATCTCCGCGGCCGTCCAGAGAAAGTATCCTGAAGCGTCCTCGGACGTGGCGTCGAGCGCGGTGATGAAACCGCCTCCGGCCGCCGCAAAATCAGTGGCCACCATGTCGAGGGTGCTGCGCAGGGCGGACGCGAACTCCGGATCGCCGGACAACTCAACGGCGTCCGTCAGGACCAGCGCGAGGCGGGCCTGTGCGAGGAGGGTCTTCTGGAAGACCGGCATCCGCCAGGCCGCATCGCTGGTGTAGCGGAAGAACCCGCCGTCGACGTGGTCGCGCAAAGCACCCCGGACGATGGCCCGCAACGTCGCCAATGCGGCGTCGCGCCCCGCGCCCTCGCGGCGCAGCAGGAAGCGGAGCAATTCGGGTTCCGGATATTTGGGCGCGCCGCCAAAACCGCCGTTGGCCGGGTCGAACGTCTGCAGCCACGCCGTCGCGGCGGCATCGAGCTTTTTCCGCATAGCGGCGGGCTCGACTGCGACCGCCGGCGCGGCCGCGGGTTCGGCCGCGGCGACGCGGGCGATCGCTTCATTCGCCCGAAGGCGCGCCCCGGCAGGATCGGTCTCCCAAGTGGCCGCGGCCCGATTCGCCATCTTAAGCAAGCCTTCCTTGCCCCACTCCTCCGACGGCGGCAGGTAGGTGGACCCTTCATACGGCTTGAGGTCAGACGTGAGCCAGACATTTACCGGCCAGCCGGAGAGCTGCCGGTTGGCCTGGACCCATTCCTGAAAGAGTTCGGCGACATCGGACCGTTGTTCGCGGTCGATGAGAACGCAGACGAAATGCTGGTTGAAGAATGCCGCGACCTCGGGATTGGCGAAGGATTGCTGGTGCATCGCCGCGGCAAATTCGTTGTCGAATGAGCCGATCGCCAGAAACAACGGCTTCTTTTCGCGGCTCGCGCGGGCAAACGCTTCTTCGCCCCACGGCAGCCAGTGGACCGGCGCGTCGGCATGCGCGCGGAGAAACGCCGAGGGCGTATCCGTCAATCCGGCCGCCGTGGCGACGGACGCGGTGGCCAGCAGCGCGAAGACCGCGGCCAGCGCGGCCCGGCCCAAGAGGATTCTGGGGAAACCCGAGCGGAAAAAGCAGGTGGTTTTTCGAAGAGCCCCAGGACTTGAGCGTGGTTTGCGCATCAAGAAAGTTTGCCTCGCTGCCCGTGTCGGTGCCACTCAATTTTGGCCAGGCGAAGAAACACGAGCATATCTCGGAGACGCGCCCCTGGTCGCCGCGGAGAGTCCTTCATCGTTTCGCGGGAGCAAAGAGCAGCAGCGGGCCCTCGGTGCGGGCGACAACGAGCGCGGGCCGCGCCGAACCAGGAAGGGCGACGGCCGCCGCGGCGCGGGCTTCACCGATGATGCTGAGCCCGGACTTCGCCGGCAGGACCGGGCTGAAGCCGCCGTGCCCGTCGCCCTTCAGCAGGAGGCCGATGCCGCCGTCAAAACGGCCGGTGGATGGTTCCGGGCCGAAGTTGTTGCCGACGCAAAAGAGGTCGAGTTGGCCGTCGCCGTCGAAGTCGCCCGCGACGATCGCGTTGATCGGGGCGATTTGGGCGAGCCGGGGCAGCGGCTGGAACTTGAAGGTGCCATCGGCCTGCTGCCGGAACACGCCGCTCGCGAGTTCGTTCGCCGTGAGACACCGCACGGCAGCAAGCCGGTCGGCGGGAAAGATCTCACCGATGGTCGCCTGCGAGTAGGCGTGGTAGGTCGGGAATTTCCTAGGCAGCCACGGGAAGCAATAGGCGAGTTTGCTGCGGCCGCGCAGGGGATAGAGCCGGCCGTTCTCATATTGGGCCTCGAGCAACTGCTCGCGGCCGCTGCCGTCGAGATCGCCGGCGTAAAGGACGGTGGGCTCGGCGGGGGTGGCGTGATACTTGGTG
>DASRKV010000013.1:0-4805 GCA_035648795.1 Opitutaceae bacterium | reverse complement strand
TACGCGAACCTCAAGATCGACGACCAGGCGTTCCCCCTGTTCGCGGATCCCGCGGTCAATGCGAACCAGGCGTCGGCGTTCGGACTCGGACTGAGCTGGTACCTGAGCAAGACCGTGCGCACCACCTTCGACTACTATCGGACGCGTTTCGCCAACAAGGTGCCGGTGTCGTCCACCCAGATCCTGCGCCAGGACGAACAGGCGCTGATCACGCGGATCCAGTTATCTTTCTGACCATGGCAGTCGATCCAGCCTGACGATGAAACTCCGATTTCTAATCTGCTTTGCCTTGCTGGCCGCCGCGAGGGCGCAGGCCGAGAAAATCGTCCTGCGGGTCGGTTACTTTCCGAACGTCACCCACGCCCAGGGTGTCATCGGCAGTCAGACGACACGCGAGGGGCACGGCTGGTTCGAACAGCGGCTGGGCGCGGACGTCACGGTGCAGTGGTTCGCCTTCAACGCGGGGCCGAGCGCGATGGAGGCGGTCTTTGCCGGCTCGATCGACCTGACCTACGTGGGACCCAACCCGGCGCTGAACGCCTATATCCGGTCGGGCGGCGACGAAATCCGCGTCCTGGCCGGCGCGGCCGAGGGAGGCGCGGCGCTCGTCGTCTCGGGCGACGGCCGCATCAAGACCGCGGCCGATTTCCGCGGTCGCAAGGTGGCGACTCCCCAATTCGGCAACACCCAGGATGTGGCCGCGCGGGCCTGGCTGAAGCAACAGGGTTATAAGATCACGCAGGGCGGGGGCGAAGTCTTCGTGCTGCCCACGGCCAACCCCGACCAGCTCGCGCTGTTTGCCTCGGGCCAGATCGATGCCGTCTGGACGGTTGAGCCGTGGGTGTCGCGGCTGGAGCAGGAGGCGGGCGGCAAGGTGTTCCTCGAACAGCCCGCGGTCGTCACCACGCTGCTGGTCTCGAGTGTCCGCCTCCTGAAGGAACATCCGGACCTGGCGCGGAAATTCCGCGCCGCCCACGGCGAGCTCACCGCCTGGATCAACGCGCACGGAGCCGATGCGCGCGCCGTGATCTGTTCTGGCCTCAGCGCGGACATGCATCGCGCCTTTCCCCCGGGGCTGGTGGAGAGCGCCTGGCGGCGGCTCCATTTCACCGCGGATCTGACGGCCGACCAGCTCGCCGGGGTGGTGAAGGACGCCCAAGGAGTCGGTTTCCTCCCCGACGCCATCCCCTTGGACCGCATGTTTTCCGGAGCGCCATGACGCTGCAGCAGGAACTCGCCCTCTCGTCCAGCGCCAAGCTGGCGGTGAAGGATGTCTCGAAAACCTTTCGCACCCGTGGCGGACCGGTGCAGGCGCTTGACCGCATCACGCTGAACGTCAACGAGGGCGAATTTGTCTGCCTGGTGGGCCCGAGCGGCTGCGGAAAGTCGACGCTGCTGAACATCATCGCCGGACTGGAGACGCCCGACGAAGGAACGGTGCAGACCGACGGCCAGCCCATTCGCGGGCCGGGCCGGGACCGCATGGTCATGTTTCAGGAGCCGGCCCTGTTTCCCTGGCTGGATGTGTTTTCGAACGTGATGTTCGGCCTGAATCTCAAACCCGGACTGGCGAACGCCGAGCGCAAGGAAGTGGCGCAGTATTATCTGAAGCTGGTCGGTCTCGAGGGCTTTCTGCATGCGAACATCCATGAGCTGTCGGGCGGCATGAAGCAGCGCGTGACGCTGGCGCGGGCGATGGCCCCGAATCCGCGGGTGCTGCTCATGGACGAACCGTTTGCGGCGCTCGATGCGCTGACCCGCGAGCAGCTCTACGGCGATCTCCAGCGGATCTGGCAGGAGCGGCGGAAAACCATCATCTTTGTCACCCACAACGTTCGCGAAGCCGCCTGCCTGGGGGACCGGGTCGTGCTGTTCTCCCCGCATCCCGGCCGGATTCGCGAAGAATTCAAAATCCCCCTGCCGCGCCCGCGCGACATCAACAGCGTGGATCTCGCGGAGCACGCCACGGAAATCATGCGCGCGCTCAAGGGGCATCTGCGCGTCTCGAAGGTCCAGGAATGAAACGCTCCCTCACCGCCTTCCTCTTTTTCGCGGCGCTGCTGATCGCGTGGCAGATCGTCTTTGCGGCGAAGGTGTGGTCGCCGGTGCTGGTGCCGAGTCCGGCGAGCGTGGGCCGCTATCTCTGGGGCGTGCTGCGGGATGGCACGCTGGAGGGCAGCATGGGGGTGACGATGAAGCGGCTTTTCCTGGGTTATTTGATCGGACTGGCCGCGGGCGTTCCGCTGGGGATGATCACCGCGCAATTCCGCGCGGTGCGCGACACGCTGGGGGTGCTGGCCCTGGGCTTGCAGGGCCTGCCGAGCGTCTGCTGGGTGCCGCTGGCGCTCCTGTGGTTTGGCCAGTCCGAAGGGGCGATGCTGTTCGTCGTGGTGATGGGGACATTGTGGTCCGTGATCCTTGCGACCGAGTCGGGGGTGCGTAACGTAAATCCCATTTACGTCCGCGCGGCCCGCACCATGGGCTCGCGCCGGCTGCACACGTGGGTGAAAGTGATCATGCCGGCATCGCTGCCTTTCATTGTCAGCGGGATGAAACAGGGCTGGGCCTTTGCCTGGCGCTCGCTCATGGCCGCGGAGATTTTCGTCACGATCCTGACCGGGTTCGGCCTCGGCCAGTTGCTCCACTATGGCCGCGAACTCAACGCGATGGACCAGGTGATCGGCATCATGGTGGTCATCGTGTTCATCGGGCTGCTGGCGGACAAGGTGCTGTTCTCGCCGTGGGAAAGCTTCCTGCACCGCCGTTGGGGCACCGCCAAATGAACCCGCCGCCGCTTCCGATCTTCCGTTCAAATCAAACCGCAACCTCCCGCATCCCGGATTCCCATGGCTAAAATATACGACTCCATTGTTGACACGATCGGCAACACGCCGCTCGTCCGCCTTCATCGCACGGCGCAGGCCCACGGCGCGGTGGCCGACGTGCTGCTGAAGCTCGAATTCTTCAACCCGCTCAGCAGCGTCAAGGACCGCATCGGCGCCTCGATGATCGACGACGCGCTCAAGTCGGGCCGCATCAACCCGGACACGGTCTTGATCGAGCCCACCAGCGGCAACACCGGCATCGCGCTCGCGTTTGTCGCGGCGGCCCGCGGCCTGAAGATCATTCTCACCATGCCCGAGACGATGAGCATGGAGCGCCGCAAGCTGCTCAAAGTGCTCGGCGCGCGCCTCATCCTGACCGAGGGACCGAAAGGAATGAAGGGCGCCATCGCCAAGGCGGAGGAGTTGCAGAAGCAGATTCCCAACAGCGTCATCCTCCAGCAGTTCGCCAACCCGTCCAATCCGGAGATTCACCGCAAGACCACGGCGGAGGAAATCTGGCGCGACACCGACGGCAAGGTCGACATCGTCGTTGCCGGCGTCGGCACGGGCGGCACCGTGACCGGGGTGGGCGAGGTGCTGAAGAGCCGCAAGCCCGGCATCAAGATCGTCGCGGTCGAGCCGGACGCTTCGCCCGTGCTCTCCGGCGGTCAGCCCGGGCCGCACAAGCTGCAGGGCCTGGGCGCCGGTTTCATTCCGGCGGTGCTCAACACGAGGATCTACGACGAGGTCATCCGCGTGAAGGAGGCTGACTCGGCTCCGATCGCGAAGCAGGTCATCCGGGAGGAAGGCATTCCGGTGGGGATTTCGTCGGGCGCCGCCATCTGGGCCGCGCTCCAGCTCGCCCAGCGCCCCGAGAACAAGGGCAAGCAGATTGTCGTCATCATTCCCTCGAGCAGCGAGCGCTACCTGTCGACGTGGCTGTTCGCCGACGTCAACACCGAGAGCGACTCGATCGACGATCTGATTGCGAAAGTATAGCCGCGCCTTCGCTGGCTCGTCGCGCTTCGTCCGGAGACTCTGGGCGCTCAGGGGACGCCCGGAGTGCACGGAGGAAGGCGCGCTCGTCGCGGGCTGCAACCACGCGCAGAGATTTCGATCGCTTCTGACAAGCTGGACTCAAGCAGTCCGGGCAGTTGTCGCACGCCATTCCCAGGAAGATCCGGAGCGGCATTGCAGGGCGCGGTCCCCGAACCGCGCCGCTCCCGCCGTGCCCCGCCTCCCTCGGTGAAACGGTGGGAGCCGGCCTGCGTTCCGACCTGTCTGCCGCAAGGTCAGCGATGGCGGAAGTCTTGGCGAAGGAGGGCGATCCCGCCCTGCCGCCGACTGGCTGGGATTGTTGCAATGCTCCGTGGACGGGACGGTGCAGCCGGACCACGTTCTTCCTGGAGAAGCGTGGCGCCAAACGGTGGAGCCCGCCGTCCCTGGCGGGCTTTGAATTTCGCCATCGAAAAACCCGCCGGGACGGCGGATTCCACCTTGGGCAAATGAATGGTTCCGGCTTATAAGGCTTTGCCGAGCGTGGGCTATCCGCTCAGGCACGCGGCGCGTCGGGCGGGCTCGCGAGCACCGGCGCGCGGTCCTTACCGCCCTTGCCCTCGATGATCTCGTGCCATTCTGGGAAGGAAACCGGCTCCTCTCTCCTCCTCGGTGCGCTCCCGATTTCTGCTGTTCCGGTCCAAGGAATCAGGGCTCAACCGGAACGGCGTCTACGTCGGGTTCGATCCGGGACGATAGGTGACACTTTGTCCGGGTTGATGGGTTACACTTTCGGGCACCATGCCCTGGAACCAAGTAACCCCGATGGAAGAGATTATTCGATTTGTCATGCTGGCGCGCAGCGACCGCTTCACGCTCACGGATTTGTGCGAGCAATTTGGCGTCAGCCGCAAGACCGGCTACAAGCATTTGGCCCGCTACGCGGACGCCGGACTCAAGGGGCTCCAGGCTCGCAGCCACCGT
>DASRKV010000012.1:0-3921 GCA_035648795.1 Opitutaceae bacterium | reverse complement strand
CGGAGCTGGGGCGTTCGACCGGCGGGCCGGTCAGCCGCGTCACAAGAAAACGCGCGAGGACAAATCCGAGGAGACACAGCAGCAATCGCTCCCAATGACCGAGCCCGATGAAATAGAAGCCGGCCAGGGCAATGCTCATCCTCAGAAGCAGGCTGCCAACGAACCAAAGCGCCGGCTGTTTGGACGAAACACCCCTGCGCACCGTCCACCAAAGGCCGCCGAAGAAGATTACCCCGAGCACCGCTCCTGCCGTCAACGCCAGCGCCAGGGTCAGCGTTTCATTCATCGTTATCCTCCTGATCCTCCCGCATCGCCTTCTCTTCCTTGGCCACCCAATGCCAGGCATTCAAACACCCGATCATGAGGCCGGCCACCAACAGCGCCAGCGTCCACGAATGGGCCCCCGAATGGCGTCGGTCCAACCAGATGCCGAGCATTGCGCCGAGCAGCGTTGGCACGACCACCGACCAGCCGATCAGCCCCATCATGCCCAAGCCGAACCAGACGCCCTGCGTGGATTTACGCGCCCTGAGCTTGCGGTCCGCCTTCGCGCCGACCTGCCCGGCGAGGGTCGGTTCGTTCTTCGAAGTCTTCTTTGATTCGTCATCCATGTTGAAAGGTCGCAAAGCGACGCAAAAATCCGGTTTCCATTTTCGTCATGACCAACCGCACGCTTTTCTCGTGCTCGTCCAGGGTCAGAAACTCCCGCTTCACGGCCTCGCGAAGCTGACTGAGATCGGTTCCGCCCAGCGCCCGGCGCACGGAAACGAGCACGTCCGGACCGGTCTTGACCAGCACCCCTTCGTCCACGGCGACAAAGACCTCCCCGTCCGCTTCCGTCTCGTAGATCAGAATCCCGGGCGTGAGCGCCGCGACGCAGTCGAGCCGGTGGGGCAGGAGTCCAAACGAGCCCTCGCGCGTGTCCGCGACGATGCGCGTCACGTCAGTTTTCTCGGCGAAGACCTGGAAGGGCAGGAGAACCTTAAGATTCATGGGTTCCGACCGCCGGTCCGGGCGGCGAGGCAGGTTTCGTTGCTGGCTTCGCCGGCTCGGGCGCGGGTTGCGCCGGGGACTCCGCGACGGGCTTCGGTTCGGCCTTGGCCACCGGCTTTGACTCCGGTTTGGCGGGAGCGGCGGGCGGGACGGGTTTCGCTTTCCCCTTCGCTTCGCCAATCGCCCCGATCATGTAAAGCGCGCTCTCCGGGTAATCCTTGAAGTCATCGCGCAAGATTCGCTCACAGCCGTCCAGCGCGTCCTTGAGGCTGACGAGTTTGCCCTTGAGGCCGGTGAACTGCTCCGTCGTGAAGAAGGGCTGGGTGAGAAAACGCTCCAACCGGCGGGCGCGGACCACCACATTGCGGTCCTCCGGCGAAAGCTGCTCCAGGCCGAGCATGGCGATGATGTCCTTGAGTTCCGCGTATTGCGCGAGCGTCCGCCGGATTTCCTGCGCCAGAAGGTAATGCCGGTCGCCGACGATGCCCGGCGTGGCCATCTTGGAACTGGACTGGAGCGGGTCGATGGCCGGATAAAGGCCTTCGCCCGCGCGCTTGCGCGAGAGGACGATCGACGCGGAGAGATGCGAGAACGTATGCACCGCCGCCGGATCGGTGAAATCGTCCGCCGGCACATACACCGCCTGGATCGAGGTGATGGCGCCGGTATCGGTGTTGGCGATGCGCTCCTCCAACCCCGACAGCTCGGTGCCCATCGTCGGCTGGTAACCCAGACGCGACGGCATCTGTCCCATCAAGCCGGACACTTCCATGCCGGCCTGGATGAACCGGAAGATATTATCGATCAGCAAAAGGACGTCCCGATGCTCGTCGTCCCGGAAATACTCGGCCATGGTCAGCGCGGCGTGGCCCACGCGGAACCGGCTGCCCGGCGGCTCGTTCATCTGGCCATAGATCATCACCATGTTCGGCAACACCCCGGCTTCCTTCATGTCGCGGTAGAGTTCCTCGCCTTCGCGGCAACGTTCGCCGATGCCGCAAAAAATGCTCACGCCCTCCTGGTGCCCGATCATGTTATGGATCATTTCGGTGAGCAGCACCGTTTTGCCCACGCCCGCACCGCCAAAAAGACCCGCCTTGCCGCCGCGCTCCAGCGGCACGAGCACATCGATGGCCTTGATGCCCGTTTCAAAGATTTCCGACCGGGTGGAACGCCGGGCCAGCGGCGGCGGCTCCCGGTGCACCGAGCGCCATTGGACATCCGACGGCGCCGCTTGACGGTCGATGGCGTTGCCAAACACGTCGAACATTCGCGAGAGAACCCCTTTGCCCACCGGCGCTTTTAACGGTCCGTCCGTGTCCTCCACCGCCATGCCGCGGGCGAGGCCTTGGGTGGGGGTCAGCGCAATCCCGCGCACGTGACGCGCGTCACGCTGCGCCAGCACTTCGACCACGATTCGCCCGCCCTCCCCCGCGCGCAGCACCGAGTAGATCGGCGGCAAATGCGCATCGAACCGTACATCCACGACGCTGCCGCGCACCGAGACGACGACGCCGCGATTTGAAGGAGTGGCTCTGTTATCCATGTTTTCCGAACCCTCCCTCTTCCGTTTCAGGAGGGGATTCTGGTTCCTTGCCCCACGACTCTAGTGCCGCGGTTGGCGGGAAACGATGGGGTGTTACCCGCCCGGCGCCGGCGCGAGCGGACGAGAAACGCGTCGCCACGTCCTGGTCTCGTTTCGTCCGTTTTCATGCAGCCAATTCGCTAGCCGAGACGATCTTGGCTTAACGACGCGCCCTTACCGGCTTCTCGGTAGGCGAAATCCCCAGAATAGGGTTGACTCGACTTGAAAAAACCCCTCACAGTGTAAGGGTGACATGAAACTAACTTTCATCGAACTGCCGCTGTTTACCAGGCTCGTCACGCAGATCACCGATGACTATTTTCTTAACCAGCTTCAAAACGACCTGCTGAAAGATCCGGAGAAAGGCGATGTTATCCCGCGCTTGCAGGGCCTGCGCAAGGTGCGGATGGCTTTGCAGGGCCGGAGCCGGTCAGGCGGCGCACGGGTCATCTACCTTTATCTTCCCCAGCACCAGACGGTCATTTTCTTTTACATTTATACCAAAGCCAAGTCGGAGAACCTCACCCCGGACCAGGAGAAACGGTTGAGGGCCGCCGTCGAAACCATCAAACGAGAATTCAGGCATGAAAACCAAGGACATTGAGTTCAACGCCGGCGATCTCGTCGGCAGCGTCGAGGCGTTCGCCAATCACCTGACGGGCAGGCAGAAACTCACCCTGCGCACGGCGACGATGCTGTTGCCGCCGCGGATCAAACCGCTGACGCCCTCGCAGGTGCGATCAATCCGCGATAAGCTCAACGTCAGCCAGCCGGTTTTCGCCGCGATGATGAATATCCCGACGGTGACCGCCGCGAGCTGGGAGCGCGGGCGGAGGAAGCCGACCGGGGCGGCGCTACGGCTGCTCGACATTGCCCGCAAGCATCCCGAGGTATTGATCGCCGGTTGACCCGGCCAATCCGCTCGCAGCGCGCTCGGTCGGCCGTGAGTTGCCTGCGGATACCTGGGGGGCAAAGGGATCATAATAGGGTTGGAAAGCCGCCGGATCGGCCCGATACGCACCGGCCAGCCGGCCCAGCCGCAAGGGGCTGCTCAGGGGCAACAGCTCGGCCGGCCACGGATTCGGCGCCGCCGTGATTGCTTTCATCGCCGCACCACTGCCGCCTTTCAGGGAGCACCTATGGCGCCCGCCCGCCCGTCGCCGCCGGATTTCCGCAGAACCGCAAAAGACGCCGCGAGGCGCTCCTGCCATGATTCCTGGACGGTCTCCCGCAGATCGCCGAGACTCCGGCGCAGCGCCTCCGCCGGCGGCAGCCGACCGGCCGACACTCAATGATGGCCGGCTGGGGGAACGAGCCCCGCATTGCCCGCGCCGGTCGACAGC
>DASRKV010000011.1:0-2941 GCA_035648795.1 Opitutaceae bacterium | reverse complement strand
CGTTCACCAAAACTCTCGTGAGCAAAACCGCCGCCTGTTCGCGAAGGTTTTCGCGGCGCTCGCCCCCGCCGGCCGCATCGCAATCCGCGACGTCCTGATGGATGACAGCCGCACCGGCCCGGTGCCGGGCGCGCTCTTCGCGGTGAACATGCTGGTGGCAACCGAGGGTGGCGGCACCTTTACCTTTGACGAGCTGCGGGAAGATCTGGAGGCAGCGGGTTTCACCCACGCCGCCGTGCGGCGCCGCGAAGCGACGATGGATTCAATCGTCGTTGCGCAAAAATGACCGACCATGCGGTTTCCGTACTCGCTGATCCTCAACCTGGTGCGACCTCGGGCGGGGTCTCCGCGCGGGGCGTCACGCGGCCGGGTCTTGCGCGCACAATGGGCTCGATTTTGCGCCGGGAATTGAGATGAGTGCAGGCATGACCGACCCGTCGTCGCCGAACGTGGAGCAGATCACCGGGCGCGCGCACCGCCAGATTTTCTGGCCGGTGTTGTTGACCGCCGTAATCACCTGGGAATCCGTCAGCGCGATGCCGGGCGTCGGTCCGGCCTGGTTGTCGTTTGACAAGCTGGCTCATTTCGGGGTCTTCGGCCTGTTGGCCACAACGATCGCGCGGATCGACGGAGCGGACCGTTGGCCGGTGATCGGTGAGCTGTGGGCCGTCGTTCTGGTGTCGGTCTATGGTCTTGGCACCGAGCTTCTGCAGAGTCTGACGCCGATGCGCTCAATGGAATACAACGATTGGCTGGCGGACACGTCCGGCGCCGCCGTGGCGGTGATCGTGTACCTCCGCTGGACTTGGTACCGGCACCTGTTGGAGCTGCCGGTCAACCGTCGCCGCGCGCGTGCATCCCAACAGACGGGTGGCCAGGGTCTGCCGGGCGGGAGAGCGGCAGACGCGGACCCACAAGCAGATCGCGGGTGACGAACGCCACCGGGTGGCGGTCCTGGTTTCAGCCATGAGTTGAAATTTCGCCAGAGTCGCGACTTAATCCCCCCGATGACTTCGGCGGAAGCCAAACAACGCATCGCCCACCTCCGCGCCGAAGTGGGCCGACATGACGAGCGGTATTACCGGCAGGCAAATCCCGAGATCACGGATTTTGAGTATGACCGTTTGAAACGCGAATTGGCCGATCTGGAAGCGCAGTTTCCGGAGTCTGTGGAAGCGGATTCACCCACGACGCGAGTGGGGGACGATCGATTGGAGGGTTTTGTCACCTATCGGCACCGCCAGCCGATGCAGAGCCTTGACAACACTTATTCCGAGGCCGAGTTGCGCGCGTTCCACCAGCGGTTGGTGAAGCTCTTCGGGGGCGAGGATCTCGCCTATGTCGTCGAACCGAAGATCGACGGCATCGCCGTGAGCCTCACCTATGAAAAGGGCCTGTTCATGCGCGCCGTCACCCGTGGAAGCGGGATCGAGGGCGACGATATCACGGCCAACGCCCGGACGATCCACGCGCTTCCCCGCGAACTGAAAGGAGCAGGTTCCAAGGCGGCGAAAGGAGTCACGGTTCCGGCCTTCGTTGAGATCCGCGGAGAAATCTACATGGCGATGGCGGAGTTCGAGCGCATCAATCGCGAGCGCGAGGAAGCGGGCGAGGCGCTTTTTGCGAATCCGCGCAATCTCACCGCCGGTACGATCAAACAGCTCGACGCGCGGGACGTCGCCCGCCGCAAGCTCGAGATCATCCTCTATGGGCTCGGCGTGTGCGAACCGGCGCTGGACCAGTCGGCGCGCGCCGGTGCGGCCTTGACGGGCGCGCAAAGCGGCTTGCACGGGTTGCTCAAGACCTGGGGTCTGCCCACGGTCGACCGGTTCTGGACAGCGCGGGGCATCGACGAAACGTGGCGGGCCGTCCAGGAGCTCGATCGTCTGCGGCACAGCTTTGCCTACGCCACCGATGGGGCGGTGATTAAGCTCGATTCGTTCGCGCAGCAGCGGGAGGCCGGCAGCACCACGAAGGCGCCGCGCTGGGCCATCGCCTACAAGTTCGCCGCGGAGCGGGCGGAGACCCGGCTCAAGGCGATCACCGTGCAAGTCGGACGCACCGGGGTGCTCACGCCGGTGGCCGAACTCGAACCGGTGCAGCTCGCGGGAACGACCGTGGCGCGCGCCACCCTCCATAACCGCGACGAGATCGGCCGAAAGGATATCCGCGTCGGCGATTTCGTGCAGGTCGAGAAGGCCGGCGAAATCATTCCGGCGGTCGTTAGCGTCAACATCGCCCGGCGCCTGCCGGACTGCGTGGCTTATGTTTTTCCCAGCCAGTGTCCGGTCTGCGGCACCCGCGTCGTGCAGTACGAGGGCGAGGTGGCGGTGCGCTGTCCGAACGTCGACTGTCCGGCCCAGATCCGGCGGCGGGTCCAGCATTTCGCCTCGAAAGCGGGCGTGGACATCGAGGGCCTGGGCGAGGCCATGGTCGACACGCTGGTGGAAAAAGGTTGGGTCGAAGGCATTGCCGACATCTACCGGTTGCGGCGCGACGACCTGCTGACCCTGGGGAAGAGCGTGGAGAAATCGACGGACAATCTCCTGGCCGCCATCGAAGCGAGCAAACGCGCCGAGCTCTGGCGGTTTGTCAATGGGCTCGGCATCACGCACGTGGGGGTGGCGGCGGCGAAGGATTTGGCCGCGAGATTCGGCAGTCTGGAGGCGTTGGCCGAGGCGCAGCGCGACGATCTGCTGAGTATCGGGGGCATCGGTGAAACCATGGCCGACGCGATCATCGCCCACTTCAACGAACCGCGAAACCGCGACCTGGTGAGTCAACTGGTGAATCTCGGCGTGGCCCCAACCGCTCCGGCGCGCGCCGCGGGGGCTGGCGGGGCGGAATTGGCCGGGAAGACGTTCGTGCTCACCGGTACCCTGCCATCGATGTCGCGCGAAGCGGCCAGCGCGAAGATTGAGGCTGCGGGCGGCCGGGTGAG
>DASRKV010000010.1:0-4485 GCA_035648795.1 Opitutaceae bacterium | reverse complement strand
TGGCGGCGGAAGATCGCCTCGTTGAACTACCTGCTGGCCTCCCATGTCTGGCGCCAGGATCACAACGGCTTCACGCACCAGGATCCCGGTTTCATCGATCACGTCGTGAACAAGAAGGCCGAGATCGTGCGGGTTTATCTTCCGCCGGATGCCAACTGCCTGCTGTCGGTGATGGACCACTGCCTGCGCAGCCGCCATTACGTCAACGTCGTCATCGCGGGCAAACACCCGGCGCCGCAGTGGCTGACGATGGACGCCGCCGCCAGGCACTGCACCGAGGGCATCGGTATCTGGCAGTGGGCCAGCAACGACCAGGGCGTTGCCCCCGACGTGGTCATGGCGTGCTGTGGCGACGTGCCCACGCTGGAGACGCTCGCCGCCGTCTCCATTCTGCGCGGGCAACTGCCCGACCTGAGAATCCGGGTGGTCAACGTCGTCGACCTGTTCAAACTGGAGCCGTCCACCGAGCACCCGCACGGGTTGAGCGACGTGGATTTCGACGGGCTATTCACCAAGGACAAGCCGGTCATCTTTGCCTTCCATGCCTATCCGTGGTTGATCCACCGGCTGACCTACCGCCGCACCAACCACGATAACATCCACGTTCGCGGGTACAAGGAAGAGGGCACGATCACCACGCCCTTCGACATGACGGTGCTGAACGAGGTGGATCGCTTCCACCTCGTGATGGACACCATCGACCGCGTTCCGCGGACCGGCGACAAGGGCATCTACCTGAAGCAGCAGCTCAAGGACAAGCTGCTCGAGCACAAGCAATACATCGACCAATACGGCGAGGACCTGCCGGAAATCCGGAACTGGAAGTGGAGCGACCCAAAATGAATCCGCAACAGCTCATCGCCATCGCGAGGACGCTGGTCGCCGGCGACCAGGGCCGGCTGGCGATGGATGAAAGCAATCCAACCTTCCACCAGTGATTTGCCCGGCTACCGCTGCAGAAGGTTCGGCAGGATTGCCGCCTTGTCGGGAGGCGTGGACATGCTTTCCGGCGATTTGATCGGAATCTTCGGCGACCATTTCAGCCATTCCTTTTCCGGGTCGGCCACGAGGGTGAATTGGGCGCCTTCGGCGGCGGCAGGGGCGAGGGGTTCGGTGTCGGGCGAGGCGAAGGCCACGCCCCCGGACACGAGGGATTCCAGGGAGGTATCCTTGAGCTGGGCGCCGAAGAGGCTGACCTTGAAGGAAAACCCGCCGGCATTCCAGAAGCGGCTGTTCGTGCGCACGAGATCGACGTAGGAGGCATCGAGGTGGATCCGGATGAGCACGGACGTAGAGTCGTCGGAGAGCCTGCTCGCCTCAACTTCCCCAACCTTCAATTCTCGATAGAGGACGGGTGCGCCCGATGACAGCGAACCGAGCACGTCGCTTTTCAAAATGAAGGTCCGGCCCTGGTCGGAGATCTCCGGGGGCGGCGTCTTGTCAAGTCCCTTGAACCGCTTCGTGGTGGGACCGTCGCCTGGGCGGACGTTGAGCCGGACGCCCGTGACCAGGGTGTCGAGCCCGTGAACGCCGGAGAATCCGATTTCCGGGTGAACGATCCAGAACCGCCCGCCGGCGTTCGCCAGCGGCGCGGCAATCTTCTTCAGGAGCACGCGGACGGTGACTCCTTTCAGGTCCGGCTGCAACGCCACGTCATTCACGACGCCGGCCGAAACCCCTTTGTATTCGAGCATCGTCTTGCCGGCTTCGATGCCGGAGCCGTCCGCGAAATCGATGACGATCTCCGGGCCGCGGTTATGCAGTTCCCGGTAACCCATCCAGAGGCCGACTGCGACGGCAACCAGCGGCACGACCCAGATGAGCGGGAAGGCGGGCGCGCGCGACACTTTGGGGAGCGGGGGAGAAGTCATTGGAGGGATTCGTTTTCCTGGGTGCGCCAGATCTCGCGCGGATCGAACGCCTCCGTTGCGAGCACGGTCAGCACAACCGCCGCCGCGAAGGCAACAATGCCGCCGCGCGGCTCCACCGTTGCCATCTCGCCGAACCGGACCAGGCCGACCAGGAACGCGGCCAGAAACACATCGAGCATCGACCAGCGGCCGATGAAGTCGATGGCGGCATAGATTCGGGTGAATTTGCGCGAATGAGCGCGGGCGCCGCCGTGCGGGCCCAACAGCAGACCGGCAAGGCCGGCGAGCTTGAGCACCGGGATCAGGATGCTGGCCGAAAACACAATCGCGGCAATGGGCCAAAGACCCTGGTGCCCGAGCTCCATGGCACCGGAGAAGATCGTGTCGGTCCGATTGCTCCCCGACGTCTCCGTTGCCAGCACGGGAAACAGATTCGCCAGCACCAGCATGACGGCGGCGGCCACCGCCAGCGCCGCGGACGTTGAACGGTTCCTGAAGCCTGCCAGGAAGGGAGCGATTCTCATGGCGTCCGAGACGCGGCCGCGACTGCCGGAGATTCGGCCGGATCGGGCGACGCGAAAGCGAAACCGTGTTGGGCAAGCAGGAGCGCCAGGGCCATTCCGCAATAGCACCAGAAACCCGGTCCAATCGTGAGGTCCACCAGGCTGCCCAGCTTTACAACGGCGACGAGGACGGCGAGGACCTGCACCTCCGGTATCGCCCAATTTCCCAGGACCTCCGCGACGCGCGAAAGAATCTGCGCGCCCGCCCATGGCCGGCCAAAACGCGCCGGGGCGTGCAAGGCAGTCAAGATGACGAGCAGGGCGATGGGGAGCACTTCACCGCAGAGCAGCACGAGGACAGACAGCGCGCGCATGCCGCCGTCCCAGAGTGCACCCACTCCCGTCAGCAGCAGGCTGAATCGTTCATCCCCCAGTTTTTCGGCGCCAACAAAAGGAAGAAGAGCCGCCGGTACGGCGAGGATCAGACCGGTGACGGCGAAGCAGAGCGGGGCGTCCGGACCGAAGCGTGGGCCGATCGCCAGCAACGTGTCGCAGCGGCTGCAAACGGCCTTTTCTCCTGGTTTTAGTTGCACCGACCGGTGCTCCTGGCCGCACAAATGGCATCTCAGCGGCAAATTTTGGGCCATTTTGTAAACAGGCTGATGGGCCAGCTCCGCCGATTGGCTCCGGGCTCAAGACGAATGCGGCCGGTTCCAGAGCGGTTTGCCCGATTCGGGCGGCGTGGTTTTCGGCGCCGTCTTCCTGGGGGATTTCGGCGCGCGAGCTTCCTTCTTTTGCAGCGCGGCTTTCAAGGCGTCCTCGTCCGAGGTGGCCGGAGAAATATTAAACTCGACCATGCTCTCGGCGACGGTCTCGGCCTTGACTTTCTCGGCCAGCGCGGCGGCTCCGGGAGATTCGCTCACGGTGCGTGAGCTCTCGGGCGCCCCGGATTCCAGGTTTGGTTCGGACGAGCCGCCCAGTAGCTGCCGTTCGGCTTCGAGCCAGATCTCAATGTCACGTCCGGCGGGGTTGCCATAGTCCTGCCAGATTTTTTGAGCGCGCTGCGTTATTTCTTCACGGGTCGGTAAGTTGGTTTTCATGAGTGTGAATGGGAATGGACTGCGACTAGCCGCCATTGTTCGACGCTGCGATGCCCGGTTCAGGATTGCCCGAAATAGAGCGGACTGCCGGCAACATCAAGGAAGCCTGGGACGAAGGGCTTGCTTTCGCCAAGACCTTCCTGGCCGTCCCCGCCGCCGAAGCGCTCAACGGACTGGTCAAAACTGTCAGAGGCAAATCCAAACGCTTTGGCCTGATCTCGCACTTCCGCGCCTGAGGCAGCCGGAGGAATTTGGTGGTCATTCATTTCGTCGCGGCTCGGCATCGAGTTGGTCGCGATCATATTGGTGGAGGGAGATGGGTTCATGGTAATTGGAATGATCGGATTCGTGGCCGCGATGCGGGCGTCGCTTCGCGGGGCAAGCGCTAGCATGCCAGTTCCGGCGGCCGCGCGCTATGGGTGGTTACCCTACTGCGCATCGGTTGCCGGCGGTGCGCCGAACATTGGCCGCACGCCTGGCGCGGTCCTGGTCGAGTTTCAAGAGACAGGCACGCTGATAGAATGCGCCAGGATTGAACACGGAGGTGGCTCTCGGGTGCGGTCCGAAGAAGGCACGCGGCGCCATGTCCGGACAATGCCTGAAATCACCGGATTTCCCTTAGCCGGATCCATGCAATCAGCACGATTCTCGCACGCAGTTCTGCGAACGCTCTGGTGCGGCGCTGTAGGGCGGGGTCGCCGGACCCCGCCTCGCTCGGTGAGGTGGCGGGGTCCGGCGCGACCCCGCCCTACCTCCGACTGCGTCGTCACGGCTTAGCGTAACACCCCATAGCACGCACCTGGTTTCCCGGCTATTGTCCGGCCGTGAGAAAGAGAAAGCTTTCCACGAAGGAAAATCAAATTACGGCAATTGACACTGTTCTCGCCTCGAATGTGGGCCACCTAAGTCCTCCAGTCTTCTCCCGAACATGAATTGGCCAAAAGCAATAGGGTTCTGTCTGGTCGGTCTGGGCATGCTGTGGCTCCCGTCGCTCGCACCGGGCCTGTGCAC
>DASRKV010000009.1:0-3656 GCA_035648795.1 Opitutaceae bacterium | reverse complement strand
ACCACACCATGAGACGGGCGGAGCCGGAGTCGGCGAATGCGCCGGGATAGGGGTCCGTAACTGCGCGGATGAGATTGAAGATTTGCCGGCTGGTCTGGGACCACACGATCCGGCCGTCCTCAGGCGTGCGTCCACCGAAGTACGTGGCCTGGGAATCATCCTGTGGCGTTTCCTTCGCCGTGCCGGCGAGGAGGACGTCGATTTGCCGCTCGAGGACGCGCCGGCCGCAGGGCAGCACCTTCCGAAAGGCCTGTTCCGCGGAATCGCGCGGGCCGATCTCGACGCCTTCCTGATCGACGATGGGCCCCGCGTCCGGCGCCTGGACCATGCGATGGAGCGTCATCCCGACGCGGGACTCGCCGTGCAGCACCGCCCAATTGATCGGCGCGCGGCCGCGGTATTTTGGCAGCAGGGAACCGTGCAGGTTGAACGCGCCGAGCCGCGGCAGGGCGAGGATCTTCGGACTGATCATGTTGCGGTAATACGCCGACAGAATCAGGTCGGGCTGTAGCGCGGCAATCCGCTCGATCCACTCGGGCGTGTTGACCTTCTCCGGCGTGTGGAGCGGAAGGCCGGCGGCGCGGGCCACCGCCGCGGGGGTCCGGAACCAGATCTTTTCGTGGGGATTGTCCTCGTGCGTGATGAGTGCGACCACGTTGTCGCCGCGGGCGCACAGCAACTCGAGGCAGGCATGACCGACCTCGCTGTAGCCAAAAAACAGGATGCGGGGCTGGGACACGGCGGATTACTGAGCCTTACGGCAAGAAGGGACACTGGTGGAGCGCGTTGTCCCGAACGCGCTCAGGGCGTTTTGAGGACAAGCCGCTCCATCATTAGTTGTTACTTCATTATGCAAAACTCAGCCCTGCCTGGCCTCCAATATTTCCCTGACAAAATAGCGCTGCCGTGCGCGGACGACCTGGTACGTGCGGCCGACATATTCGCCGATGAGGCCGATGCCGACCATCGCCACGCTCAGGAGGAAGAACACAATGCCGAACAGCGTGAAAATCCCCTCGGCTTCCGCGCCGAGCACGAGGCGGCGATAGGCCAGGACGAGCACCAGCACGAAGCTGCCCGCCGCACAGGCCAGCGCAAACAGCGTGAAAAGCTGCAGCGGCGCGAGGGAGAAGCCGGTGATGAGGTCGAAATTGAGCCGGACGAGCTTGTAGAAGGAGTAATTGGAGACGCCGGCGTGCCGCTCCTCGTGCTTGACGCCCACCTCCGCCGGATGGCTCGAAAAGCTGTAGGCCAGCGCGGGAATGAAGGTGTTGATCGCGCCGCTGCGCACGATCGCTTCGATCACGGCCCGGCGATAGGCGCGGAGCATGCAGCCCTGATCGGTCATCTCGATGTTCGTCGTCTTGCGGCGCACGAAGTTGATGAGTTTCGACGCCCACGTGCGAAAGATCGAGTCCCGGCGGTTCACCCGGTAGCCGCCGACGTAATCATGGCCCGCGTCGATTTTCTCCAACAACTTGGGAATCTCCTCCGGCGGATTCTGCAGATCGGCGTCCAGGGTCACGATCACCTCGCCCCGCACCCGCTCAAATGCCGCCATGACGGCCATGTGCTGGCCGTAGTTCGCATTGAAGTCGATCACGCGGGTGACGTCGGGTCTCGCGCCGTGCTGGTCGCGCAGCAACGCGAAAGAACGGTCGGCGCTGCCGTCATTCGTGAAAATGATTTCGTAGGGCCGGCCGAGTCCATCGAGCACGGGATACAGGCGCGCAAAGAGCGTCGGCAGATTGGCATCCTCGTTGTAGACCGGAATGACGACGGACAGGAAGACTGAAGAGGGGGAAGACACGGAAGGATCCGAGACCGGATTAGCGGGATTGTGGTGGTTTTTGAATGGGGAAATCAGGAAAGCAGGAAGGGATTCGCTGCGCGGCTACAAGGGTTCCTGAGTTCCCTATTCATTTCTTGGAGGTGCGCGTCAGCACGCGGCCTAACGCCGATGGTCTTGGAGGATCCCGACCAGGGTCGTGACGACGCGCGTGACGTCCGCGGAGGTCATCGCCGGGAACAGCGGGAGCGTCAGGATATTGCGGCCCGCGTATTCGGCGTGCGGGAAATCGCCGGCTTTCCAGCCCAGCCGCCGGTAAAGCGCGAAACGGTGGATCGCGGGGTAATGTACGCCCGTGCCGATGCCGGCCGCCTCCATCGCGGCCATCACCCCGGCGCGCGGGAGCGTGAGCCGCTCCTCGGGCAGCACGACCTGGAACATGTGCCAGTTGCTCTGGGTGAAATCGGCGACCGGCAGCCGCAGGCCGAGCGTCCCGGCAGCCGACGCGTGGAAGGCCGCAAAATAGTTCCGGGCCAGATCCCGGCGCCGGGCGATGAAGGCACCCAGATGCGGAAGCTGCCCCAGGCCGATGCGGGCGGCGACATCCGTGAGGTTGAACTTCCCGCCGACCAGATCGACCTCCATGCCGTCGTAGCCCGACCGGACCACCCCCTGGAGGCGATACTGCTCGGCCAGCTTCGCTTCGCGCTCGTCGTTCAGCACGAGGCAACCGCCCTCGGCCGTGGTGATGTTCTTGTTGGCGTGAAAGCTGAAGGAGACGAGATCGCCGCTGGCGCCGATGCGCTGCCCGCGCCATTCGCTGCCGAACGACTGCGCCGCGTCCTCCACGACCCGGAGCTGATGTTTTTTCGCGAGGGCGTACAGGCGGTCGCGATCGACCGGCAGGCCGGCCAGATCGACCGGAATGATCGCGCGCGTGGCGGGAGTAATCGCCGCCTCGACGCGGTCCAAATCGATATTCCGGGTGACCGGGTCGATGTCGGCGAACACGGGGCGGGCCCCGACTTCGAGGACGACATTGCTCGTCGCCACCCAGGACAGCGGCGTCGTGATCACCTCGTGCCCGGGCCCGACGCCGGCGAGGCGCAGCCCGATCTCCAGGGTGGCGGTGCCGGAATTGAACGCCCGCACCGGGCGGCCGCCGGCGTACTCGGAAAGCCGGGCTTCGAAGGCCTTCGCCTGCGGTCCGGAGGTGATCCAGCCCGAGCGCAGCACCTCGGCCACGCCGGCGATCGTCTCGTCGTCGATCGACGGACGGGTGAATGGCAGGAAATCCTTCGGCGCGGCGGGGGCGGTCATGTCAGGGCTTGTTGCTGAAAAGATAATGGTCCTCGCTCTGCGCGAGCAAATGATAAGTGAACGCCGGGTCGGCGAAGAGTTCCGGGGTGTCAGTCTTGCGCGCGACGGCCAAGACGCGCCCGGGCTGCCGCCAGAGCCGGCGAAAGGCGGGATCGTCCATAAATCGTCCGCTCGTGCGCGCCGCGGCGTCCTCCTCGAGTTCGAGTTCGCCTTTGAAACTGACGACGTCCACGACGCGACCGGCATAAAACGTGAAGTCGTGGAAGAACTCGTGATAATGCAGGACGCGGTCCGCCGGTCCGGCGTGAGCCTGCACGAAAAGAGCGAGATCCTTCGTGCCCGGCCGCTGGATGTTCGCCGCCGCGAACGTGAGAACGCCGCAGAACAGGACGATGGTCGCCGTGACGGTCGCGAGCGCCGCGTGCGCCCGGCCGGCCCGCGCGAGCGCCGGCGCGAGGATGCCGCCGAGCAGCAGGACCGCCGCCAACGTGAAGGCCGCCGGCTGCAACGCCTGCGCCTGGGCGGCGGACATGCCGTGAATCATCGC
>DASRKV010000008.1:0-4245 GCA_035648795.1 Opitutaceae bacterium | reverse complement strand
CCTCCCCATGGCCTTTCTCCAACGACTCCGGCTGCTCCGCGGCGGCCTTCCTCTCCGGAAGCGACGCAAAACCGTGCGCACCTCCGCGGCCGCGACGTACCTGCGGGAAAGCCAATCGGTGGGATTCCTGATCTTCGTGGTCACGGTGGCGGCGATCGTCCTCATCAGCTTCGTCGGAGTGTCGTCAGCCACCCTGCCCGTCCTGCCCAACCAGCTCGCGATGGTGCGGATCGTCGCGGGCGCGCCGTTCAGCTACGAGAGCAAGATCAAGACGGAGCTGGGCCGGGCGCAGCTCCGCAACCGCGTGCCGCCGGTCTTCCAGCTCGAATCGGGCCCGCTCCAGCAGTTTGAGGCCAATCTGCGCGATCTGCTCGCCGCCCTGGAGAAGCTGGATCACGACTTTCCCGCCGGGGAATCCTCCGGCCTGCAGGGGGCTTTTTCGCCCGCCGCGCGGCGCGCCGATGCCCTCGAAAGCATCGTCGAGTCCTTCAATGCCAAGGGCCCCTACCGCGTGGCGGTGGACGACGTGGCGACGCTGCGCGCGCTCGGGGACGCCAAGACGCGCTTTTCGGTCGCCGAAAACGGCGTGGCCGCGCTGCGCGAAATCTACCGCGAAGGCGTGTATGACAGCGGCAATAATCTCACCCCGAGCACCCCCGACAGCGTCGCGGTGTTCCGCATCCGGCGCCCCACCGGCGAAGTTGCCCAAGTGCGCGTGCAATCGATGGAGGAGGCGCTCACCTTCCTGCGCATCAACCTCGCCGCCGAGGGCGTGAGCCGCGAAACCACGCTCGCGCTCTTCCGCCTCTTCAGCAACGGGGTGACGCCGAATCTGATCTTCGACCGGGCCGCCACCGAGCAACTCCAGCAGCAGGCGATCGCGGACCTCCGGCCGGTGATCGTCACCGTGGAGCGGGGGCAGACGATCATCGAGCCCGGCACGCGGGTCACCCCCGAGCAGTACGAGATGCTCGTCGCCCACCGCGACGTCCTCCTGCACAACGGCGACGTCGCCCTCAACGAGGGATTGCAGCTGTTCGGCCGCATCCTTCTCGTGCTCGCGATGGTCATGGCGTCGGTGTTCTACATCCGGCTGGAGGACCCCGAGACCATGCACAACAACGGGCGCCTGGCGCTCCTGGCCCTCGTGGTCATCCTGAATCTCGCGCTGGTTCGCACCACCTATTGGATCGGCGAACTGCCGTTTTTCATGGAGAACACCGCGGCCGCATCGCTGCTGCCCTACGTCGCGCCGACCGCCCTGGCGCCGCTCGTCGTCGCCATCCTGATCGACGCTGGCTCGGCCATCTTCATGGCCCTGCTGATCTCGATCTTCACCGGCGTCATTTACGGCAACCGGCTGGACCTCCTCGTCATCACCTTCCTCGCCTCGATGATCGGCATCTTCTCGTGCCGCGCGATCCGCCGGCGCAGCCGGGTGGTGCGCGCCGCCGGGCTGGGCGGATTCAGCGTCGCCTGTTTCGCCCTGCTCATCGGCATCGCCGATCAACTGCCGTTCCTGATGGTGGTCCGCGAAATGATCGCGGGCCTGGCCACGGGTTTGCTCACGGGCGTGGCGGTCGCCGGGCTGCTCCCGGTGTTCGAGACCCTTTTTAATCGGACGACTGACATCACCCTGCTGGAATTGACGGACTACAACCATCCGCTGCTGCACCGCATGCAGATGGAAACGCCCGGCACGTACCATCACAGCCTGGTCGTGGCTAACCTGGCGGAGAACGCCGCCAATGCCATCGGCGCCAATCCCCTGCTCTGCCGGGTCTGCTCGCTCTTTCACGACATCGGCAAGCTGTCCAAGCCGGAATATTTTTCCGAGAACCAGCGGGAGGGCGTCAACCCGCACAACGAGCGCAATCCGTCGTTCTCCGCTCTCATCATCAAGAGCCATGTCAAGGACGGCGTCGACCTTGCGCTCAAACAAAAGCTGCCGAAGACCGTCATCGATGTGATCCAGCAACATCACGGCACGACCTTGATCCAGTCCTTCTATCAGCGCGCCCGCAGCAACAAAGGCCGCCTGCCCGCCGCCCCTACCGACGCCGGCTCACCAACCACGGTCGATCCGTTCCCGCGAGGATGGGAGACGCCCGTCTCCGAAACCACCTATCGCTACGACGGCCCGAAGCCGCAGTTCAAGGAGAGCGCCATTATCATGCTGGCCGACGGCGTCGAAGCCGCCACCCGCTCGCTCCGCCGCGTCACGCCCCAGCATCTCGGCGAACTCATCGACCAGATTTTCGGCAGCCGGCTGGACGACGGCCAGCTCGCCGATGCGCCGGTGACGCTTGCCGAACTCAGCCAGATCAAGAGCAGCTTCGCCTTCACCCTGCTCAACATGCTCCACGCGCGGGTGGCCTACTCGCCCGCCGCGGAACAACCCGAGACGCCCCATGCCCCCAAAAAGTCGGAGCAAGGCGCGGGCTAAGGATACCGGAAAGCGGATACCGGATATCGGAAAGCGGCCTCCGGCTATCGGAAAGAACGAAAGTTCTGCCCGAGCGCCAAGAAACGCTTCGGTTTCCGCTCTCCCCTCTCCGGTATCCGGTATCCGCTTTCCGGTTTCTGACATCCGCTCTCCGAGATCCGGACGCCCCGTGCGGATTCATAACGGACACCTGAAGCTGCGACTCGACCGGCGCGCGGTCGCCGCCGTGATCCACCAGCTCGACGCGGACGCCGCCGAAATCCTGAATCCCGGCGGCGCGACCGCCGCCCTTCATCCCGTGCCGCCGGGGGAGCTGTCCATCGCCTTCCTCACCGAATCCGCGCTCGCACGGCTGCACGCCTCGTTCCTCGACGACCCCTCGCCCACGGATGTGATCACTTTTGGCGGGACTCCCGCGCTCGGTCAGGCCGGCGAGATCTGCGTCTCGACCGACACGGCTCGCGCCTTCGCCGCGGGCCACCGGCGCGATTTCTCCGAGGAACTAACCCTCTATGTCGTGCATGGCTGGCTGCATCTCGCCGGACATGACGACCGGCAGGCCGCCAGCAAAAAACGGATGCGCGCCGCCGAGACCCGCGCCCTCGCCCTGTTGCGCGCCCATCGGTTGATTCCGAGATTCACATTTGCCGGGTGATGCGAAGGCGTCTCCGAGCGGGAATATCCGCCGTTTCGACAGATCCGACAGGCTCAATGCAAGGCGGGTCGAGGGGCAAGGTCGGAGCGCAGCCCAAACTGTGGCGCCGGTCGCGGAACGGCGCTGCTCTGCACCGCACCGATTTCTGACGCCGCGCGGCATGGCTGGATTCGGTCGGGCCATGCCCGGCGGGCATCGTAGCCAAACGGGTGCGGTGCTTACCGTACCGTCCGCTGGGCACCCGTCGGCGTGAAATGCAGGACGGCCGGCACCTTCTCGCGCGGGGAGAACTCCTCGGTGGCGGTCTGCGACACCTCCGCTTTGTTGTCCGCGATGAACCGGGCCCGGATCTCCACGTAGTCGCGGAAAAAACCCAGGACGGTGGCTGGCACGTCCAGGTGCAGCGGCGTCTTCCCCATGGGCCGGCCGTCCACCACGACCGTCGCGCCGGCGGGTTCGGATTCGACGAGCATGGTCAGGTGGGTGACCACTGCGAGCGATCCCACGGCCGGGGTGGCGGCGGTCGGGACCGTTGGCGGCGTCTTGGACGTTGTCACGCAACCCGGCCACAGGAGCAGCGACCAGGTCGCGGCGAGAAGACCGATCGCCGCGCGGCGCGCAGCAACGGCGCGTGCTATAGTGGATCCATTCATGATTCCGCGATCCATGAAGTTACGGCTACGCGCAGACATGCCAAGGAGAACATTGTTCGCGGCCCGCATCGAGTTCCTCCCTCGCCTTGTCCGCACAGCGGACGTCAAACGAGGCGCGTGTCCGAATCTCTGTGTCGGAACCACTCGCCCATCCGGCAGGCTCATCCTTCGACAGGCTCAGGATGACCCTGAGCACCGTCGAACGGGTCAGGGCCCCGAGCTGTCGAGGGGCCGGCGCTCGCGGCGACGAGAACCTGCGGCGGCGTCTCGCTAAGAGGTCAGTCCGGCGGCCTGGCGGGCGCGGGCCAGCACCTTGCCTGCCACAGCCCGGGCCCGGGACGCCCCATCGTGCAATACCTGGTCGACATAGTCGAGACTGGCGGCCAGTTCGGCGCGCCGCGCGCGTGCCGGGGCGAAATGGCCCCAACAATGCTCGAACAGCGCCTTCTTCAGATCGCCATAGCCCAACCCGCCCGCGCGCAGACGGCTCT
>DASRKV010000007.1:0-10550 GCA_035648795.1 Opitutaceae bacterium | reverse complement strand
CCGGCGTGCGCGCTGGCAGCGCTGGCCTACGGCGCGGACGGCCTTTGCGTCGAGGCGCACGTGCAGCCGAGCAAGGGTATCGGCGACGATCCCAAACAGGCCGTCACCCCCGACGTGCTGGCAGAAACCATCCGCCTGGCGCGGGAAGTCTGGGCGCTGCGCCACCCGGCCAAACGCTGAACGCCCCCGGGTGAAAATCCTCCGTGCTTTCTCCCGGCCTTGACTGCGCCACTCGCCGGGTCTCGCGGCCACGAGCGAAACTTGACGTGGGCATCGCGCCCCCAATGAAATACCCGGGCTACAGCAGGTCGAGCTGGCCGTCGTCCTCGGGCTTCACGGTCAGCTTTTTTCGCGGACGCGCGGCCGGCCCGGGGAGTTCGATTTCGGTGTCGTCGGATTCGAGCTTGCCCAGGATGAGCTTGGCGCGATCGATGACGCTCAGTGGCAGGCCGGCGAGGCGCGCCACCTGGATGCCGTAGCTGCGGTCCGCGGCGCCCGGCACGACCCGGCGCACAAACACAATATCGTCGTTCCATTCCTTGACCGCGACGGAATAATTGCGCAGGCGCGGCAGGTGTTTCTCCAACTGCGTGAGCTCCTGATAATGCGTGGCGAACAGCGTGCGCGGTCCGCGGCCTGGATCGCGGTGGAGATGCTCGACCACGGCCCATGCGATGCTGAGGCCGTCGTAGGTCGAAGTGCCCCGGCCGATCTCGTCCAGGATGATCAGGCTCCGGACCGTGTAATGATTGAGGATGTTGGCGGTCTCGTTCATCTCGACCATGAACGTCGAATTGCCGCGCGCGAGGTCGTCGCTCGCGCCGACCCGCGAGAAGATCCGGTCGACGAGGCCGACGCGGCAGCGCTTCGCCGGCACCCAGCACCCGATCTGCGCGAGCAGCGTGATCAGCGCGACCTGCCGGATGTACGTCGATTTGCCGGCCATGTTCGGTCCGGTCACCAACAGGATCTGCGCGCCATCGCATGCCAGCGCCGAGTCGTTCGGCACAAACGCCTGGCCGCCGATCGCCGGCGAGGCGTCCGGCGCCTTGAACATCTGCTCCACCACGGGATGACGGCCCTCGACGATCTCGAGCGCCTCGCTGTCATCCATCTCCGGGCGGCAGTAATCCCACTCGCGGGCGAGCGCCGCCCAGCCGGCGAGAACGTCAAGCTCGGCCAGCGCCTCGGCCGTCTCCCGGAGCGCCGCGGCTTCGGCGATGACTGCCGCCACCAACGCGCCGAACAGGTCCAACTCACGGGCCACGACCTTCTCCTCCGCGTGGAGAATCTCCTTCTCCTTCTGTTTCAGGGCTTCGGTGACATACCGTTCGCCACCCACGGTGGTTTGACGGCGGATGTAATCGGCGGGCACGAGATGAAGGTTGGCCTTGGTGATTTCGAGATAATAGCCAAAGACCGAGTTGAAACGGACCTTCAGGCTCTTGATCCCGGTGCGCTCCTGCTCCTGGCGTTCCAAATCCGACAGCCAGGTTTTGCTGTCACGGGTCAGGCTGCGCAAGCGGTCGACCTCGGCATCATAGCTGGCGCGAATGTATCCGCCTTCCTGGAGATCGCCGGCGAGTTCGTCGCCGAGCGCCCGGTTGAGCAGCTCGCGCAACGCCGGCTGGTCGGTCACCCGGAGCCGCAGTTGATCGAGAGCGGCAACGGGTGCGTCCGTGAGTTCGCTGGAGGAGGCCGACGCAATCCGCTGGAGACAGTCGATGATCGCGGGCAACTGGGCCAAGGTTTCCCGGATTGCGCCAAGTTCGCGCGGCGTCCGCAGACGGTTCTGAAGACGTCCAAGAATGCGGGGGATATCCCTGACGCCGCGAAGCAATCCGTGCAGTTCCGCCAGAAGCGGGGGTTGCGCCAGCAATTCGCCGACGACGGCCTGGCGCGTCCGGATTGTCGTGAGATCGAGCGGTGGCGCGGCGAGCCAGCGCTCAAGCAACCGGGCTCCCGCGGCGGTGGCGGTCCGATCGACCGCGCCGAGCAGCGAGCCCTCGCGGAGGCCGCGGGCCGACTGGAAGATCTCCAGGTTGCGCAGCGTGGCGGGATCGACCAGCAACGTCTGGGCGCTGCGGTATTCCTGCAGCGTTCGAAGGTTCTCCGGCTTGGCGCACAAATTTTCAGTCGCATAGGCCACGAGGGCACCGGCAGGTCCGAGGCCGGGATGCGTGTGGCTGATCCCGAAACCCTCCAGATTCAACACTCCCAACGTCTCCATGACGGTCTTCGCCCCGGCGGCGGGATCGAAATGGTAACCCGGAAGCTCCGTGGAGGCGCGGCCCTGCGCGAACGCATGGAGGGCGCGGATGGCGAACTGCTCGTGCGGCGCATTCCGCCAGGCGTCGAGCGATCCCTCCGGCAGCAGCAGCTCGCGGGGATCAAGCGCGGTGAGCACGGGCAGGAGGTTTTCCGGGTGCGCGTCCGCGGCGAGCCGGAATTCGCCGGTCGAGAGATCGAGCCAGGCGGCGCGCAAAACGCCCGACTCCAGCGCCACCGCGCACAAGTAGTGGTTGCGGGCGGCGTCGAGTTGGTTGGCGGCGAGGGTGGTGCCGGGGCTGAGGATCCGGACCAGCGAACGCCGGACGAGTTTTCCCGGTTGGGGAGGTTCCTGCTGGTCGCAGATGGCGACCTTCCGGCCGGCCGCGAGCAGCTTGTTCACATAGGTATCCAGCGCGTGGTACGGAATACCCGCCATCGGCGCGTCCTGGCGTTTGGTCAACGTGAGGCCGAGGAGCCGCGAACCGTCCGCCGCGTCCTCATGAAACATCTCAAAGAAATCGCCGAGCCGGAAGAGCAGCAGCGTGCCCGGCGGCAGGCCGCGTTTGACCTCGAAATACTGCTGCATCATCGGGGTCTGGCGCTCGGGGGGCATGATCAGTAGTGAGTAGCGAGGAGTGAGTAGTGAGTAGCGCGCCGCCGGGTCAGTGCAAGCATGGTTCGTGCGGCTTTCTCCTCGCCACCCGCTGCTCACTGCTCACTACTTTTCCCATGCTCTTCCACCGCGATCTTGGCGGAAGCGGCCGACCGCCGCTGGTGCTGATGCACGGCTTCCTCGGATCGTCGCGCAACTGGCAGACCGCCGGGGCGGAACTGGCCGCCCATTTCCACGTCCTGGCCGTCGATCTTCGGAATCACGGCCGCTCGCCGCACGCCCCGGAGATGACTTATACGGCCATGCTCGATGACGTGGTGGAATGGATGGACGCTCAAGGCCTGGCCCGGACCGTTCTGCTCGGACACAGCATGGGCGGCAAGCTGGCGATGTGGCTGGCCTGCTGCCATCCGGAGCGGGTCGAGCGGCTTATCGTCGTGGACATTGCGCCAAAGGAGTATCCGGGAATGGCCCAGCGGGCGGAAGTGATCGCGATGAACGAATTGCGGCTCGACGACCTGAGATCCCGCGCTGAAGCCGAGATCAGACTGGAAGCCCGCGTGGAAGACTGGGCCATGAGGAAGTTTCTCGTGACCAATCTGGAGCGAAGCGACGACGGAGGCTGGCGCTGGATCGTCAATTTGCCCGTGCTGACCAAGGCGCTGCCCGAACTGGTGAAGAATCCACTGGCGGAGGAGGACCATTTCGACGGGCCGACGTACTTCATCCTCGGCGGCAAGTCCCGTTTCGTGGCGCCGGAGGATCACCCGGCGATCCGCCGCCACTTTCCCGCCGCGCGAATCAGCGTGCTGCCCGAAGCGGGCCACAATCCGCACCTGGAGGCGCGGGCGGTGTTCGTCCAGGCAGTGCTGAACGACCACTGACGGAGGCTGTCAGGCGGAATTCGATGTAGAAATCAGGGAAGCTGGTCGTCCGCAGCGATCGATTCCCGCTTTCCTGATTCCCACATTGACAGCGTAAATGGCCGCTACCGCCTCGTCCACAGCCGCAGCGAGGCGAGCAGGAACGCCTCCAGGGCGGCGGATTCGCCGAGATTGAGCCGCAGCAGGGAACTGCAGCGCTCCAATTCCGCCACGGCGGCGGTCAGGGCCCGCCGGACCGCGCCGTCGCGGGCGGCGAGCCGGGGACGCGCAAAGTCGAGCGTGGCCTGCTCAATTTCGGTGAAAAGTCGCTGGCGGATGCCGTTGGCGATGCCCGTCTCAATGGCGATCTGCTCCTCCTCGGGGAGATCGGGCGGCAGGTTCCCTTTTTGCGCGTTCCAGATTTCCGTCGTCGCCCCGGCGAGGATCGCGTTGAAACGCGCCACCAGTCCGTAGAGCCCGAAGATCTGCCCGGCCACGGCGTGGTTTCCGGCGACACCGTCCGCCAGGCGCCCGAGCCACGCCTGATAATCGGTTTTCCAGGCCGGCAGATCGGCGTGCGCCAGCGGCACGGCGGAAGCTGCAAAGCGAAAATGCAGGCAGCGGCTGCGAATTGTCGGCAGCAGCGCGTAAGGCCGGCTCGTCAGCAGCAACAGGGTGGTCAGACCGGGCGGTTCCTCCAAGGTCTTCAGAAAAATGTTCGCGGCCGGCAGGTTCATCCGGTCGGCCTCATAAATGATGGCCACCTTGCGGCGGCCCACCACGGGGGATACCTGGGTTTTGCCGATCAATTCACGGGTGGCCTCGGCCGTGATCAGCCGCATCTTGCCCGCCGGACGGAGCGCGAAGCAATCCGGATGGCGCTCGGGCGGAAACTGCTTCGCGTCGGGCGATTCGTTCAGGAGCCGGTCGGCGATGGCGCGGGCCACCAGCGCGAGCGTATCGAGATCGTCGCCGTGCAGCAGCAGGCTGTGCCCCAGGCGATCCCGCTGTAGCGCCTTTTCGATCACCACCACCGCCGGGGTGCCGGCAAGCGATTCGGGCCAGGAGACGATGGACATGGGTCGCAGACAAACGGACGGCCGCACGAGGGGCGGTCAGATGCCGATCCGCTTCCGCACTTCGTCCCAGATGAGCTTGCTCACCTTCTCCTCCGAAAGCGTGCCATTGACCACGAAGAAACGCCGGGGCATCGATCGCGCCAGGACCAGATAACCTTCGCGCACCTTCTTGTAGAAATCGATGTTCTCCCGCTCCATGCGGTTCGGCAGATCCGAGGCGCGTTGCTGGATGCGGGCCAGGCTCACCCGGGTGGGGACGTCGAGCACGATGGTCAGGTCGGGCAGGACGGTGCCGACGGCAAATTGATTGATCTGTTGGACGGGATCGAGCGAAAGACTGCGGGCGACCCCCTGGTAGACCGTGCTCGAATCGATGTAGCGGTCGCAGACGACGATCACCCCCTTGATGAGATTGGGGGCGATGATCTCGCGCACCAACTGGGCGCGGGACGCCGCGAACAGCAGCAGTTCCGTCTCCGCGCACATTTCGTCCCCCTTGGAATTGTGGACGATGATATTCCGCACTTGTTCACCGATCTCGGTGCCGCCCGGCTCGCGGGTCGAAAGGACCTTGCGTCCGGCCGCCTGCAACTGCTCAGCCAAGTGGGCGATTTGGGTGGACTTGCCGCTGCCTTCCGAACCTTCAAACGAGATGAGGATGCCGCGATGATTGGTCCCACTCGGGCGGGCGTTGGCCCGCGCGGCGGTCCTGGCCGGTTGCTTTGGCTTTTTCATTGCAGTTAACTATTGGCGGTTGACCCCCATTGGGCGAGAAACGATTCCAGGTCGCCCAGCGAAGGGCTGCGCCCGGTGCGCACGTAGAATCCCGAGGTTCCAGCTCCGAGCGCCAGGCACGATTCGGGTGCGAAGCCGAGCAACTGGCCCGTCACAAAGCCGGCGTTGAAATGGTCGCCCGCCCCCGTGGTGATCAGCGGCTTGTCGGTGTAAGGCCCGGGCACCCACCATGTGTCCTCCTTGGTCGCGCACACGGCGGACTTGGTGGGATGGACGACCACGGTGGTCACGCCCAGCTTCTGCCGGATCTGCCGCGCCAGGGACCGCAGGCCGGGCTCGTCTTCCGCCTCCTGGCTGCCGCCCAGCACCGTCAGGACCTGCTGCGCTTCCTTGAGATTAAGCCCAAGCGTCACCCGGCCGAAGCTCTGGAATCTCGCGATCGTATGCAGGACCAGCGACAGGTCGGCGGCGGAACGTTTTTCGGGATCGGCGAGATCGAAGAAAAACAGCCGGTCGCGCGGCGGCAGCGTGGGGAACACATGCCCGACCAGCTCTTCGAATACGGCCGTCAAGTTCGGGATCATCGTCCAGTTGACCATGGCGACCAGATCGGCGCGGGAGAGACTGTCGAACAGCGCGCCTTCGCCCATCACCGCGATGATCCGGGCATAGGTGATCTCATCGAGATTGCCCGTCTGCCCGAGCATGACCTTGCCGTCGCTGAATTCGAGGGCCGTGGTGAGGGCCGGCTCGCACAACGAGACCACTTCGGCACGGCGGGCCATGTCCTGAAAGACGGGCTGCACGGCGGGCCAGCCGAGCGCCCCGACGTATTTGACGCGCAACCCGGCGGCCAGCAGGGCGCTCGCCATGAGCGGCCCGTTGCCGCCCAGCTTCTCCAGGCGCGGATACAGCTCGATGTTAGTGCTCTTGCCCGCCGCAGCGAGGATGCGCCGGCCGAATTCCTCAATGGTCGCCATCGGGGTAAACGCATCGCCGGGACCGTGCCGGGTGGCGACCGGGTGCACGATCCGGTCGACGAAGCCGTCGAAGCCGACCACGGCGAATTTCCCTGAGACGGAGGCGTTCCGGGTGCGAAATTCTTCAAGCGTACGGGATTGGAAATTCATCGCGCAGGTTGCCACCAAGGAGAAGTCGGCCGACCAACGGCGGCAACCACATTCGCGCACGTCGCCGCGACCATTTTCATTGCGCGTTTTCGGCAACCGCGCCATGACTTGGCTTTATGTTTCCGTCGGTCCTGTCGGTTCCCCTCTTCGCCACAACCAATCCCTGGGTGCTGTTCGTGCGCTGCGACCCCGTCGGCCAGGTGATCACCGTGCTGCTCGGTGTTTTCAGCCTCATCGCGTGGACGATCATGTTCGGAAAACACATGGAGCTGAAGCATCTCAGCCGCTACAACCGCGGCTTCGAACAGCGGTTGCGAGAACAGAAGGCCCTGCTGGATCTGCCCGAGTCGTTCCGCAATCACCATGGCATCCCCTATGCCGACCTCTTCGCGGATGCGATCGAGGCTTACTGGCGGGCCGCGGCGATCGGCAAGGAAAAGGGTGAAGACTCCCTGCACGCCCGGCTGGAACACGCGGAGAACGCCCTGCAGCGCGGGTTGGCCCGGCAGACTTTACGCTATGAATCCAGCATGATCTTCCTGGCCAGCATCGTGTCCGGAGCCCCGTTCCTCGGCCTGCTGGGCACGGTCTGGGGCGTGATGGAGGCGTTCAGTTCCATCTCGGTGCAACAGACGGCCAGCATCCAGACGCTGGCGCCTGGTGTCTCCGCCGCGCTGCTCACGACCATCTCCGGCTTGATCGTGGCGATTCCGTCGGTCTTCGGTTATAACATCCTGCTCGGGCGCTCGCGCCTGCTGATCACGGAAACGGAGAACTACGCCAGCAGTCTCGCCGACCGGCTTGAGCTTGAGATGAAAATCTAGGGGGGGAAGATTGCATGTTGATTATTGTTTATCGCCAATTGGTTATCGCCCGGCAGGCATCGCCCGCCGGAAAATCAGATTGCCGTCATGGATTCAAACGCCACTGCGACATCGATGGCCGATCTGCTGGAAGAACGCTTTGTCGACTTCGCAGTCGGGGTCATCCACGTCGCCAATCGGTTGGACCATACACCTCGCTGGCCGGCATATCGCAGGGCAGATCATTCGGTCAGGGACGTCGGCCGCTCCCAATTATGCCGAAGCCCGCTCGGCGGAGAGTCGGGCTGATTTCATCCATAAGCTACGCAGAGCGATCAAAGAGATGAATGAGACCGCGATTTGGCTCCGTATCATCATGAAAAGCGGAGTTCTCCCCCGGGAAGACCTGTTCGCAACAGCGGAAGAATGCGACGCCCTGCGCCGGATACTCGGCGCCTCCCTTCGCACCGCTCGTCTCCGCGCCTCCGGTAACGGTGGCCGGGCGGATGCCAGCAAGCAATAGGCGATCCGCAATAAGCAGCAGCCACTATAACAAATCCTTGTCATGGCCCGCACCTTCCGCCGCCAGCGTACCGCCAACCCGATCGCGGATTTGAACCTGACGAACCTCATCGACCTGGGGTTCACGCTGCTGATCATTTTCATGATCGCGACGCCGCTGATCCAGCAGGAGCAGACCATTCCGGTCAATCTGCCCACCGAGGGGAAACGCGGGCAGCAAAAGGCGCCCACCGAGACCAGATTTCAGCCGATTATCATCGACCACAATGGCCAGTACTATTTTGGCCAGCGCCGGGTGAGTTACAAGGAACTGGAAACGCTGGTGGCCGACCTGGGCGCGCTGAAGGACCCGCCGGTCATCCGCATCCGCGCCGACCAGTCGCTGCAGTATCAGCAGGTGATCCGCCTGATGAACCTGCTGATGACGAACAATCTTCCCAAGATAACGTTCGACACCCAGGCGGAGTGACCGATGCACGCGCGAGAGTCCAGTGCGTTCATGCTTTCGCTGACGCTGCACGTCGGCATCGTGCTGGCGATCATGACGCTGGCCTTTGTCGTCCAGCAAAACCGGCCGCCCCCCGTGCAGATCTTCGAGCTGGTGGCCGGGCCGCCCACCGACCTGACGGCCACCGAGGCGCCCGCTTTGGGCAGCCCGGACGGGCAGGTTGACGTGAAGATCCATGAGACGCCGGCGAAAGCCGAGCCGCCTCAGGCGGAAGCCGTGCCCGCGCCCGCGCCTGAGGTGATCGCGCCCCCGGCCCGCCCAGAAGCGAAGCCCTCGCCCAAGGCGCCCGGCAAGACTGAGCCGAAGATCTCCTACAAGGATTTCGTCAAGAGGCACGGCCCGCCATCCGCGGCAAAATCGACCACCTCCGGTTCGTCGCGAACGGCCAAAGCGCCGCAAATCAAGACCCGGGGCATTCCCGACGGCGTGGTCGGAGGCTCATCGCGCTCCCACGGCGGCGGGGGAGGGAAGGCGCTGACTGCCGCCCAACACTCCGCCCTGGAAGCCTACACCTCCCGTCTGGTCGCCGCATTGCGGCAGAACCACCAGAAGCCGCCCGGGCTGTCCGATCTGTTGTCCGCCGACGTCGAATGTTTGATTGGCGCCGATGGAAGCATCTCCAGCGTCCATGTCGTGCAGACATCCGGAAACGCCGCGTTCGACCAATCGTGCCTCCAGGCCTTCGCGCGGATGGGCTCGATTGGGCCCACCCCCGACGGCAAATCCGGCACATGGAATATCACATTCCACATGGTCGACCCCGACTAGCGGCCGGGAGGGCAGACGGTCGGAAGGATGATTCTGGCGATCGTGCTGCTGGTCGCGGTCGCCGCACGCCGCGAAGAGACCGCCGGGCCATCCTCCGTCACATCGACCAGGGTTCCGCGTGCACGTCCAGCTCATCGGACCACCGGCGCTGCAAGGCCGCGATTTCGTCGAGGACGCCTGCGGGAAGCGGCTGGATATGGCGGGCGGCCGCCAGGAACTCGCGGAGATTCTCGGGGCGGCTCGTGGATCCGACGGTCGCCCGCACCTGTGGAAAACTGTGGGCGAATCGTACGCAAAACTCTGTCCAGCCGCTCACGCCGGAGCGCTCGAAAATCGGGGCAACCTCGACCGCTCGTTTCTGCAGATAATCCTTCCACGCAGCGCCCGGCACATCGCGGAGCCGGTGCACGTTGCCGCCAGAAACTGTGCGCAGGGCGATCACCGGCTCGTTCCGTTCCACGATCAGATCCCAGAGCGGGTTTGAAGCGAAGCGCTGAAGCGGGTTGAAGTAAAAGATGTAGCCGTCCACGATCCCTTCCGGATAGCCGCCGCGCAACGCCCGCAGCGCCACGGTCGAGGTCCACGGGAACACCTCCATGACGAACCGCCGCACCAATCCCTCCTCCTTCATCCGGGCAAACGCGGCATAACACTCGCCTCCGGCGGCAAACTCTTCCGCCAGGGGGCCGCCCAGGCAAAGCTGGCCGAGATCAAGGCTCTTCAAGCCGAGCGGTTCCAGGTTCTGACGAACGATCTCCCGAATCTCGGCCACGCTGTTCCATCCGATCTTCACAATGAGCTTCGGCACCCGGGCACGATCCTGATCGAACGCCGCGCGCAATACCTCGAGGGCGTTGCCATAGGTGTGGCTCGCGTGGAACCAGACGCCGGCGTCCATCGCCGCCCGGGCGATCCTGACGCGGTCGTCGAACGGGATCTGGTTGTCGCCGAGTCGCGTGGTTCCATAAATGTAGGGTGAGAGATCGGTCAGGAGCGTGGATTTGGCGGAAGGAGGAGTCATGGTTGTTCTTGGGTCTCGTGCCGGACCGGTTTCGTTCCGGCCGTGGGTGCGGGTGAGTGTTGCCCGGGAGCCGGAAGGATTTCAAGGCATTCGATCCGCCCAAGGTTGACCTCGCGGCGCAGGCAGTCTCAGCTTTTTTTCTTCAGCTTCCGCCAACAACCAATCCAGATTACCCACCATGTCTTCCGCCAATCCGATCTCTCCCGCTGAGCGCCTGATCCAAGAAGTCATCAAGCT
>DASRKV010000006.1:0-2682 GCA_035648795.1 Opitutaceae bacterium | reverse complement strand
ACGAACGCCTGACCGTCACCGGCGAATTCAACTGGTGGAAGGATTCCGCTGTCCTGCGCGATTTTCATCCAAATCAGTTCTACCCGGTGCAACAACCTGACTCGTTTTTCGAGGGAGTCTATGCCGGCGACAACTATTATCTCGACCTCTTCACGCGACTCGCGCCGAACAACTTCGAGATCGTGCAGGAGCGCCTTCCGGAGCTCCGCTTCGATCTGGTGCCGACCCCGATCGGCGGCGGATTCAACGAGCGGTTCAGCGCCGGATTCGCCGCGTTGGAGGAGGATTCGCTCTTCAGCGGACCGACCCTGCGGAGCGACCGCTTCGACGCGTTTTACTCTCTCGACCGGCCGATCCATCCGACCGAGTGGCTGAGCATCACTCCAGTCGCGGGGGGCCGGCTGACCTATTATGAGAAGGCCGTGGGCGGCCGCCAGGATTACACCCGGTGGCTCGGGGAGGTCGGGGTGGACGCCGAACTGCGGACCAGCGGCGCGTTCGATTATCACAATGCCCTCTGGAACATCGACGGCCTGCGGCACCTGCTGACGCCCAAGTTGTCCTACCGGTACATTCCGGAAATCGACCGCGGCGAGGCCTATATCCCCCCGATCGACCGCCGCGTGTTTTCCACGGATCTGCAGCCGATCGAGCTCGGCACCATGCGCAACATCGACGATCTGCACGGCACCCATGTGTTGCGCCTGGGGCTCGACAACATTCTGCAGACGCGTGATGCCGGTTACGGGTCGCGCGATCTCGTCACGTTCAACCTGGCGTCCGACCTGAATATTTCCACCGAGCCGGGCCAACACCGGTGGTCCGACGTCTACAACGAACTCGCGATCACGCCGGCATCCTGGCTGCGTTTGTCGCTGTTCGAACGGCTGTCCGCGCGGACGTTCGGTCTGCACGAATTCAACAGCCGGTTCGAATTCAGCGACCATGAATGGTGGACCGTGCGGCTGTCTTCGAACTATCTGCAGCATCAGATCGAGGAGTATTTCCTGGAATACGACCAGCGCGTCAACGAAGTCTGGCGGGGCTTTGTCCGGGTGCGCTACGACGCCCTGGCCAATCGGTGGAACGAGCTGTCCTTCGGGCTCCGGCAGAATCTCCAGAACACGTGGAGCGTGCGCTACGCGGTCTCCTGGAATCATGGCCAGCAGCGCGAGGCTTCCTTCGGTCTGAACGTGATGGTCGATCTGATTCGTTTTTGACCTCCCCGTCCATCGTGCGCAATCAGCAGCAGACGTTTGGGCGTCTGTGGCAGAGCGTGCATCCGTACGTCCGGGCCGACCGCGACCTGCCGGCGCGGCTGCAGGCGGTGCTGCGCCGCCGCGAATTCGGCGCGCGCGACCGCCGGCTTTATCGCGAGCTGCTATACACCGCCGTGCGTCACCTGCCCTGGACGGAACAACTCGCCGCGCGGGCGGAAACGGAGATGATCCGCGCCGTGGCCTGGCTGGCCGCGGACACGCCGGCGACCCACGAATTCCGCGCGGCGCTCGCCGGCGACTGGCCGGACTGTCCCGCAGCCGTGGCCGGGCGCGCGCAATTCCTCGGCGTCGACGGCGGGCTGCTCCCGGAATGGTTTCGCCGCCATTGTCCCGAGGCTTTTGTACCGCCCAATCTGGAGGTGCTGGCCACCCGTCCGCCGCTGTGGATCCGGCTGCAGACGGCGGACGCCGGCACGATCCATCGGGAATTCGCGCAACGCGGCTGGCCGGTCCGCCCCGCCGCGGTCCTGCCCACGGCCGCCGAAATCCCGGCCGAGGCGGACGTCACCTCGACCCGTACGTATCAGGAAGGCCGGTTCGAGGTTCAGGATCTCGGTTCCCAGATGATCCTCGCCAGCGCCCCGATCGAACCGGACGGCTGCTGGCTCGACGCCTGCGCCGGCGCCGGAGGAAAAACCCTCCAGCTCGCCACCCTCGCGGGACCGGCGGGACGGGTCGACGCCTATGACGTCCGGCCGGATGCGTTGACGGAGCTCCGTGAGCGGGCGCGGCGCGGCGGCTTCGACAACATCCGGGTCCTGGAGCGGATCCCGGCCCCGGCGAACTACGACGGCGTGCTGGTCGACGCCCCCTGCAGCGGCAGCGGCACGTGGCGCCGGGCCCCGCATCTGAAATGGTGCACCACCCCCGCCGACATCGCGGCCCATGCCGGGCAGCAACGACAATTGCTCGCGCAACTCTGCGCGCAGGTTCGTCCCGGCGGATTGCTCGTCTATGCGACCTGCTCGCTCAGCCGCGTCGAAAACCAGGAGGTGGTGGAGGCCTTCCTGGCCGGCCACCCTGAATTCACCGCGGTGCCGCCCGCCCGCTCGTTTGGCTGTCGGCCGGACGGCGCGGGGCTGACCATTTTCCCGGCGGTCCACAATACGGACGGCTACTTTGTCAGCCAGTTGGCGCGCCGCCGTTGATTTTTCCGTTGCGACCGGACTGCCGCCACCAACGATGGCCGCCGTGGTTCTCGACGCCGATTATCGCATCAAACTCCAGGCCTTCGAAGGCCCGCTGGACCTGCTGCTTTTCCTGATCCGGAAAAACGAGCTGGATATCTACGACATTCCGATCGAACAGGTCACGCGGCAATATCTCGAGGCCATCTTCGCCATGCAGGAGCTCGATCTGGAGCTGGCGGGGGAGTTTTTTGTGATGGCGGCGACCTTGATGG
>DASRKV010000005.1:0-12177 GCA_035648795.1 Opitutaceae bacterium | reverse complement strand
TAGCCGCCGCCGGTGGCGCGCGTTGTCCACAACGTGCTCAAAGCGTCTTGGGGACAAGCCGCTCCACCTTGGGAAAAATCCTGAATGCACTGTGATCACCGACAAGTCCCGCGACGCAGCATCGCCTCAGACCTCCACCAGGTCCTTCTCGACCCTGAGGTTGTCGATGATGAACTCCTGGCGCTCGGGTGTGTTCTTGCCCATGAAGAACGAGAGCAGTTCGTCGCTGCTGTGCAGATGCGCGAGCGAGACGGGCTCGAGCCGGATGCCGGCGCCGATGAAGTCCTTGAACTCGTCGGGCGAAACCTCGCCCAGTCCCTTGAAGCGCGTGATCTCCGCGCTGTGGCCAAACCGCGTCACCGCGGCCTGCTTCTCCGCTTCCGCATAGCAGTAGACGGTCTCCTTCTGGTTGCGCACGCGAAAGAGCGGGGTGTCGAGGATGAACAGATGACCGCCCGCGATGAGCTCCGGGAAGAATTGCAGGAAGAACGAAATCAGCAGGAGCCGGATGTGCATGCCGTCCACGTCGGCGTCGGTGGCAATCACGATGCGGGCGTAGCGCAGGCCGTCGAGCCCCTCCTCGATGTTCAGCGCCGACTGCAGGAGGTGGAACTCCTCGTTCTCGTAAATCACCTTCTTGGACAGGCCGTAGGTATTGAGCGGCTTGCCCTTGAGGGCGAAGACCGCCTGGGTCTGCACATCGCGGCAGGCGGTCAGCGAGCCGGAGGCGGAATCGCCTTCGACGATGAAGAGCGTGCTCTCCTCGGCCCGCTCGTCCCGGTCGCCGAGGTGGAGCCGGCAATCGCGCAGCTTGCGGTTGTGGAGCGACGCCTTCTTGGCCCGCTCGCGGGCGAGGCTGCGGATCCCGGCGAGTTCCTTGCGCTCCCGCTCGTTGTCCTCGAGCTTGCGCTTGAGCGCGTCGGCGGCCTCACGATTCTGGTTGAGCCAGCCGTCGAGCGCCTGCTGGACGAAGGTGCCGATGAATTGCCGGATGGGCGGGCCGCCGGGCGCCAGGTCGGCGGACCCGAGCTTCGTCTTGGTCTGCGACTCAAACACCGGTTCGACGACGCGCACGGAAATCGCGGCGACAATCGACTGGCGCACATCGGCGGCGTCGAAGTCTTTCTTGTAGAAGTTGCGCAGCACCTCGACGACGGCCTCGCGGAACGCCTGCTGGTGGGTGCCCCCCATCGTGGTATGCTGGCCGTTGACGAAGGAGTAATATTCCTCGCCGTAGTGCGAGCCGTGGGTAAAGGCGATTTCGATGTCCTCGCCCTCGAGGTGGATGATGGGATAGAGGATGTCGCCGCTGAGGTTCTTCTCCAGCAGGTCCCTGAGCCCATGCTCGGACTTGAACGGCTTGCCGTTGAAGGTCAGCGTCAGGCCGCGGTTGAGAAACGCGTACTTCCAGAGCAGGTCCTCGACGAATTCCGGGTGGAACCTGAAGTCCTGCCCAAACAGCTCTTCGTCCGGCGTGAACGCGATGAGGGTGCCGTTGCGCTCGTCCGTCTTTGTGATCTTGCAGTCCTTCTTCAGCTTGCCGCGCGCAAACTCGACCACCTTCGTCTGGCCGTCGCGGACGGCCTGGGCGCGGTAGGCGGACGAGAGCGCGTTGACCGCTTTCTGGCCGATGCCGTTCAGGCCGACGGCCTTCTTGAAGGACTCGGAGTCATACTTGGCGCCGGTGTTGATGACCGACACGCATTCGAGGACTTTGCCCAACGGGATTCCGCGGCCGTAGTCGCGCACCCGCATGGTGCGCTCGTCGAGCTCGACCTCGATCTTCTTGCCGCAGCCCATGGTGAACTCGTCGACGCAGTTGTCGATCGTCTCCTTCAGGAGCACGTAGATGCCGTCCTCGCCGTGGCTGCCGTTGCCGAGGCGGCCGATGTACATGCCGGGGCGCAACCGGATGTGCTCCGTCGATGAGAGGGTCTTGATGCTGGCTTCGGTGTAACTGTTATTGTGGTTGGCCATGAATTCCGTGCTCGGGGAAAAAGAGGGCGACCGGCGGGCAGTGACAAGCGCAATCCGGGCGGCGGCGCCGGGGGAATATTGCTTCGCGCGGGATCTCCCACGGAATGCGCCACAATTTGATGGCGCCACTTGTCATTCCGTCATGTACCGTTTTCTTCCTATGAAGTCCCGTCCTGTCGCTTCCCGCGTAATCTCCGCAATCCTGCTCGCCGTCGTAACCGGGATGCCGGCTGGCGCCAGGGCCAATGACACCATGAAATCCTCCCAGCCTCCCAGCGGCGCAGCCTGCGCAGTTGCGGGCGAGAAATCCGCGTGCGGTCTCCCCTCCCAGGCTGTCATCGACATGAGCAAGACCCGGGTACGGCACACCGACACCGAATGGCAGGCGCTGCTTACACCCGAACAATACCGCGTCGCCCGTCAACAGGGCACCGAAACCGCGTTTCGCAATGCCTATTGGGACAACCACGAGGACGGGGTCTATTTTTCCGTCTGCAGCGACACCCCGCTGTTCGACAGCCGCGACAAATTCGACAGCGGCACCGGCTGGCCCAGTTTCACGAAGCCGGTTGAACCGAGGTTCGTCACCGAGAATAGCGATACGAGCTTCGGGATGACCCGCATCGAGGCGAGTTGTTCGGTGGATGGCGCCCACCTCGGCCATGTTTTCGATGACGGCCCCGCGCCCACCGGGCTGCGCTATTGCATCAACTCCGCCTCGCTGCGTTTCATGCCGCGGAAGGAATACGAGGCATGGGTGAAGAAACATGACGGATCCGCGACCGCGCCTTAAAGAACCGGCCGCGGCGCGGATTGTTTCTGACGCCATCGAAGGAACTGCCAAGGTGGAACCCGCCGTCCCGGCGGGTTTTTCGCGGCCGGCGTCATCAGCCCGCCGGGACGGCGGGCTCCACCAGGGCCGTCGGCGGGCACCCTCGCCGGTTGACGTCCGCCGGCCGTTCTCCGAAATTTCTTCCGCCATGGCCGACGTCACCCTCACCTATTACCTCGAAATTCTTTCCTCCTGGTGTCATTGGGCCGAGCCTGCCTGGAACGATCTCAAGGTCCGCCATGCCGGCCGCGTGCAGTTTGAATGGAAAATCGCGCTGATGAATCCGGGCGACTTCCCGGTGTCGCGCGCCCAGTGCGACTGGTTCTACCGCCGCAGCGGCACTATCATGCGTTCGCCGTACATGCTCAATTCCGGCTGGCTCGAACCGGAGCGTCACGGGGAGTACCATGCCCCCAATCTGGTGGCCGAGGCGGGTCGCGATTTCGGCTTCTCCGATGACCGCCTGCGGCTCGCGCTGACCCACGCCGGCGCGCGGGAGGGGCGCAAGATCGGAGAGATGACCGAGGCGGTCGCGGTGGCGGCTGCCGCCACCGGATTGAATGCGGCCAAGCTTCGCGCCCAGGCTGAATCCCGGGAAGTGCGGGCGCGGGTCGACGCCTCGACGGCGGAGTTCCACGCCCATCAGATCAACCAGCGGCCGGCGTTCGTGCTTACGGACGTGATCGGCGACAAGGCGGTGTTTTCCGGTCTCGTGCGGGCCGAGCCGGTAGCCGCGGCGATCGAGGCCATGCTCGCCGATTCGGCGGCCTACGCCGCCCACGCCGCGCATTTTGGCAAGCCCCCGGCAGAGTAGCCCGATTGCCCGCTGCAACGTTGTAGGGCGGGGTCGCCGCACCCCGCCGCGCTCGATGAAACGGCGGGATGCGGCGATCCCGCCCTACATCTGGACAATCGTCGTCGCCGCCCGGCCGCTTGCACCCGCCCATTGCCGCGCTATGATGGGAGCGTTTGGCTCGCATCTATGAGAAAATTTTTCCTGCTGCTTGGAAGCGTCGTCCTGCTGGCAGTCGTGGCGCTGGTCGTGATTGGCTTTTTTCTCGGCTCGATCGTCCGGGCCGGGGTCAACCGCTTCGGCCCACCGCTGACCAAGACCAAGGTCGAACTCGCCAGCGTCGACATCTCGCTGCTCACGGGCAGTGGAACCATCAAGGGGCTTGTCATCGGCAACCCACCGGGCTGGCACTCCGCCCGGGCCGTCTATCTGGGCCAGGCGCATCTGTCCATGGATCCCTTCTCCTTGTTCGGCGACCACATCGTCATCAAGGAGATCCTCATCGACCGGCCGGAGTTCGTCTACGAAACCCGGATCATTGGCAGCAACCTCAAGGACCTGCTCAAGAACATTGAAGCGTCCACCGGCGGTGGCAGCCAGCACGTCGAGCCGGCGAAAACAGTATTCGGCAAGCCGGTCAAATTCGAAGTCAAACGATTCCGCCTGCAAAACGCCCGGGTGACCATCGGGGTCGGGGTCGCCGCCGTCACGGTGCCGATGCCACCGATCACGATCAGCGATCTGGGCACCAAGGACGGCGGGATCACCGCCAATCAACTCACGGCCGCGGTCATGGAGAAGGTCCTGAGCCAGGTGCTGCTCACCGCGGCGAGCGCCGTCGGCCACGTGAGCAAATCCGCCGGCGCGGCGGCCACCGACACCACCATCAACGCCGCGAAGAAGGCGACAGAGGATCTCAAGAAGCTATTTGGAGGGAAGAACTGATTGCCGGCGGCGGGAACGAACCCTGTCGTCTCTCTGCTCAAGACCATGGAACTCAAATGGCGGCTGGCGCATGCCCGGGGCTATCTCGGCCTGGGAATGATCGAAGAGGCCTCGGCCGAACTGGACCGGGTCCCTGCCGAAATGGCGCAGGCCACGGATGTGCTGGCCCTGCGGGTCCTCGTTTTGCATGAGCAGGCGAGATGGCCGACGCTGATGGACGTCGCCAGCAAGCTTGTGCTGCGCCAGCCGATGGAGTCCGGCTGGTGGGTCACCTGGGCCTATGCGACGCGGCGGAGCCAGTCGCTCGCCGCGGCCGAAGCGATCCTCCTCGAAGGTGAGCGCGCGCATCCTGCCGAAGCAGTCATCCAGTTCAATCTCGGCTGTTATGCGTGCCAGCGGGGCGATCTCGTCGAAGCGCGTCGCCGGGTCGACCGCGCGATCGCCCTCGATGCTTCCTACCGGGACGCCGCGGCGAGCGACCCCGATCTCGCGCCGCTGCGGTCCAGCGGATCCTGACCGTCGCGGAATCCATGGCCTCGGTCAGCCGGGCGCGGGCCGCGAACCCAAGGCCCTTCCGCCCACCCCGCCCGCGGGCCACCGTCTGCCTTTCTCACCGGCGGAGCGGAACCGCCGGCCGTCAGCTGCCGCTGGCGCGACCCAGCAGTCCGATCCAGCGTTTCCAGCCTTCGGCGAGGGCCTTCTTGTTTTCGGGGGAAGCGTCCTCCTCTTCGCCGGCGCGCATAAAACCGTGGCCGGCACCATCGTAGACCACGGGCTCGAACACCTTGCCCGCCGCTTTCATCATCCTGGCGGTCGCGGGAACGGTCGCGCTGATCCGGGCGTCGTTTTGTCCGTAAAAACCGTAGACCGGGCAGCGGATGCGGGCGACCTCCTCCGCCTGCGCCGGGCCCGGCCCGTAGAACACGAACGCCGCCTTCAACTGCGAATTATTCGTGGCGTAGCGGAAGGCCTGACCGCCGCCCCAACAGAATCCACCCACGAAAAGTTCGCCGTTGCACGCGGGCAGCCGGGTCACGTAGTCCGCCGCGGCGTTCAGGTCGCCCGTCACCTGGTCATCGGACAACGCCAGCACCGCCCGGGTCACCGCGTCGCGCCCGCCGAACTCGTTGGTACCGCCGCCCCCCGGCGCCAGGCCGGAGAGCAGGTCGGGGGCGATGGCGATATAGCCGTGCTGGGCGAGCTCGTCGGCCACGCTGCGCGCCCAATCGGTCAAGCCGAAGATCTCGTGGATCACGAGGACGGCGGGAGCTTTGTCTTTTACTTCCGGATACGCGACGAAGCAGGCGACCTCCCGGCCGCCGCTTTTCACCTTGATCCATTCCAGATGGCGGGGGGATTTGTCCAGGCGGGCCTTGACCGCCGTCTGGCCGGCCGCAACGGCGGCGGAAAGGAGGAAGAGCATGAAGGAGGTTTTCATCGGGAGGCGGGCGCCGCCCGATACAAAACCCAGGGTGGGGCCGACTGCAAATCGACCGGCGAATTCCCCAGGCCGCATCCAGAACCCTTAATCGGTTCTCCCTCAAGATGAGACAATTTGAAACCCGGGGGCGCTTGCGTCTCGCAGGCTCGGGCGGGCGTCCCGCCAGCCCCCCGTTTGGCTCGGAGAAGTCGGCGAGCCGCCGACTTCGGCCCGCGGGACGCGTGCGCTCCACGGAAACGCGAAACTCCAACCGATTGGTGTTATCTCAAATGCGACGCGAAATCAGCCCACCTTCGGCAAATCGCGCAAGGCCTCGGCGATCTTCTCTTCGGGATGCTCGTAATCTTCGAGGTCGCCGGCGAGATGGGCATCGTAGGCCGACATGTCGAAATGGCCGTGCCCGCTGTAATTGAACACGATGCATTTCCCGTCGTTCTTGCGCGCCTCGTCGATCGCGGCCCGGATGGCGTGGGCCGTTTCGGGCGCGGGGATGAATCCCTCGGTGCGGGCAAATTGCAGCGCGCCTTCAAACACCGCGTTCTGCGTGTAGGCCTTCGCCTCGACGATTCCGAGGTTGGCCAGATGCGCGAGGATCGGCGCCGTGCCGTGGTAACGCAGGCCGCCCGCATGAATGCCCTCCGGAACGAAGGTGTGTCCGAGGGTGTACATCTTCACGAGCGGCGCGAGCTTGGCCGTGTCGCCATAGTCGTAGGCGTAGACCCCCTTGGTGAGCGATGGACAGGCGGAAGGTTCGACCGCCAGGAAGCGCAGTTTCGGATTGGCGAGTTTTTCGGACAGGAATGGCAGGCTGAAACCGCCGAAATTGCTGCCGCCGCCGACGCAGCCGATCAACACGTCGGGAGTTTCGCCGATCAGCTCGAGCTGGCGCTTCGTCTCGAGGCCGATGACGCTCTGATGGAGGAGCACGTGGTTGAGCACGCTCCCGAGGGTGTATTTCGTGTCGTCATGCGTGGCGGCATCCTCGACGGCCTCGGAGATCGCGATGCCGAGGCTGCCTGGCGTATCCGGGTTGGCGGCGAGAACGGCGCGGCCGGACTGGGTGCGTTCGGAGGGCGAGGCGAACACCTCGCCGCCCCAGATATGCATCAGCGAGCGGCGATACGGCTTCTGGTAGTAGCTGGATTTCACCATGTAAATGGTGCACGCCAGGCCAAAAAGCTGGCACGCAAACGCCAGCGAAGAGCCCCATTGTCCAGCCCCCGTCTCCGTGCTCAGGCGGCGCACGCCTTCCTTCTTGTTGTAGTAGGCCTGGGCGAGCGCGGTGTTGAGCTTGTGGCTGCCGGCAGGGCTCACGCTCTCATTCTTGAAATAGATCCGGCACGAGGTTTTGAGGGCTTTTTCCAGCCGGACGGCGCGGATCAGCGGGGTGGGACGCCAGATCTTGTAGAGCGCGCGAACCTCCTCCGGGATGGGAATCCAGCGTTCCGGACTCATTTCCTGCTCGATGAGCGCCATCGGGAAGATCGGGGCCAGATCCTCGGGTTTAAGCGGCTGGCCGGTGCCGGGATGCAGCGGCGGCGGGAGCGGCTTGGGGAGGTCGGCGAGCACATTGTACCAAGACGCAGGAATTTCGCTCAGGGGCAGGTTGACGCGTTCTTTGTCCATAAAATAAGGCTCTAACCGCTAGGCGAATCCGCCGGCTTAGGCCATCCTTTTTCTGGACGGCCCCCTTTCGGCGGGCGCATCTCCGGACTGTCGGTGGTTCGCGAATGTTGCCGAAAGTGGCACGGGCGTCTCGCCCGTGGTTCGAAGAGTTCTCCAGACAGGGGCAAGATGCCCATGCCACATCGGACAACCGACAATCCGGAGATGCGCCCCCGTCCGGCTTCCTTTCGCGAAGGCACATCGAATCGTCGGAAACGGTCGCTGCGAGGCGCCATCCAATACCAACTGTAAAACAGAGGCCAAAGAAAGAGCAGCTTATGGTGAATTGATTTGAAATCGCCCCTGCTTCAGATTCAATTCCCCTCGTAATCTGAGCCCAAATCCCCCCGACCCGACCGAAACGATAATCTCTCAGATTACTATGCTTGATTAGTTGTGTTGATGGCTCTCGGATCGCCCTGATCCGATCACCGACCAAAGCCATTCAAGGCGTCTCTGCCCCAAGAAAGCCCCCGCATGCACGGTCGGCGCTGACCCGTCGAAGCGAGCTCAATTTGTGCCGATAGACAAGATTCCGAACCCCCCATCGCCGCTGGCCTCCGGCGGAAATGGACCGCCCCAAAATCCAGCTCACGGGATGCAATAAACCCCTTCCTGTAAGCAACCCCCAAAACCCGAAACTCTACCCCATGCGGCATTTGGGCCGGCGAGCCGCCTCCGGTGCCGGCCCTGATTCCCCGACGCAGTCGGGCTTGTCAACGGAATGCCGATGAAACAGACACCCAGATCCATGAACACCCTCGAAGAATCCATCGAAGTCTACGTTGGAGAAGATGGCGAAGTGTGTATTGCGCATGTCGACATGAGCGAGGATTGCTGCGTCGCAATCCCGCCCGAACAGGTCGATCTCTTGATTCAATGGCTGAAGAAGAAGCGGACCGAAGCGATCAGATTCAAGAAGTCCCTGGCGATTTCGAAGTAGCCTCACGACCGCCGGCGCGCGTTCGCGTCGCGTGAGGCAACGGCCCGGCGGCGCCGGCAAATCGACGGAACCGGCTCGCCCCATCCAGCGTCTCCATAAGGATGCAGATCCATCGTCACCCCAACAAGCGCTGGAGAGCGATTTTCTGTGGCGGGCTGATGGCAGCGGTCGCGGCCGCCGGTTGGGCGGAGGACGGGCGTTTTTCCCAACAACTCACCCCCGTCGAGCGAGCCGACCTCGGACTTCCGCGACTCTCGTCTGATCAACTGGCCGTCCTGGATGCATTGATCCGGCGCGACGAGAAATGGTATGTGCGACCGGACGCGAAGCCCCCTTCACCGGCGCGCTTCTCCCAACGACTTTCGGCCGGGGAGCGCCAGAGCGCCGGCCTCGAATTGCTCGATGAAACCCATCTCGAGCGCCTCGACGCCCTGGTGGCGCGAAGCGAATTCGGCAGCGGGTCCGATGCGACGTTTGCCCGATCCTCCGAGATCCTGCTGCTGCCGGAATTCCGGCGCCCCGCGCCGGAAATTCACGGGATGATCTCCTTTACGTTCGGCGGGGGCAGCGGCTACAGCGCGATGGGCGGAGCGATGGCGCTGGAGTTTGACGATCCGGCGCATGGTTTCTCGATCCTCGCGGGTTATGAGCAGATGCGTTTCAAAGGTCCGCTCCTGGGTCGCGGTTACGGCTACTACGGCGATCCCTATTATCGCGGTCCCGTCGATGCTTTTCTGCAGCCCGGGCAGTGAAATGGAAAAGGCGGCTGCGTCACCGCAGCCGCCTTGAGAATCGCCGGCAGGCCGTCGCCGGGGCGGGATTAGAACTTCAGTGCGATGCTGCCCTGGATCTTCCAGCGGCTGTCCCCGTTGTTCGCCACGATCGTCGAAGTCGACCCGAAAATGATATTCCCGGTGATCGGATCGGTGGTGATCGTCGGCTTGATCTGGCCGGTGGACGTGTATGTGGCACTGCCCAACGCGCGCGTCTGCCCGCCGTTGGTGGTCGATGTATTGATTTCCTCGATATAGGAATTGAATAAGCTTTTCTTTAGCCAGTACCCGAAGTTGAGGAAATCGAGGCGGAGCTCCAGTTTGACCTTCTTGTAGGCGGGGATCTCCTGCACGAAGCTCAAGTCGAGGCGGTTCTGCCATGAGGTGGTGTCCACATTGCGCGGCGCGTAGCTGCCGGCAAACCTGACGAGGTCTTTATCCTGACTGATGAAGGCGAAGTAGGTATTCTGCTGGGCCGTGGTCATGCCGCTGAAATCGAAACGCGGATCCGACAAACCGGACGGGACGGCGATGAGGTCGTTGTTGCCGAAGCCGTCGCCGTTGAGGTCGTTGGTGTACACCCAACTATACGGCTGGCCGGTGCGGCCTTCGTAATAGAGCGACGCCGTCGTCACGTATTTCCGCCAGAATTTGAACTCCTTGCTGACCGACACCTGGACCCGATCCCGGATCTCGTAATCGGACCGGGCAAGTTCCACCTGATTCTGGTTGAAGACCGAATTGAACTGCCACTGGGAGTTGGCCGTGGAGCTGTTCAAGGTCTGGGCTTCGCTCGCGTGGCCATGAGTGTAAGCCACCGTATAGGCCCACCCTTTGTGCATCGGGCGGTCGAGCGTGATGGATTCATACTTGGACACCCCGGCATGAACATCGCGGGTGCGAATCACGTTGCCAAAGGCAGGAACCAGCGCGTTGGCGCCAGCAGAAGCTCCGGCAAAACGCTGGCGACCGTCGGCGCCCACGGTGGTCGGCTTCAGATTCATGTTGTCGACGAACAGGGCGTCGAGCTGGTTCGTCTGGACATACTCGGCGCTGAGCGTGGCGTCGAGGAACGGCAACTGGTGATCGATCGCGAGATTGCCGCGCTCGATCGTCGGCAGCTTCATGCTCGGTTTAATCAGGTTGATCGAAGAGGCCGTGCCGGCGACATTCGTCGTGCCAATCGGATTTGCGGGATCGAATTTATAAGCCGGATCCGTGTTGGAGTAAGTGCCATTGAGATACTGCCCGAGGGTCGGGCCGGTATAGACCGCGGTATTCGGAGGCGTGGCGGAGGGGACGGTATTGGAGATGTTGAACCGACCGACGCCCGTATTGCCGAAGGAATTGGAAATCCACACCCACGGGTTGCGGCCGAGAAAGACGCCCAGGCCGCCGCGAATCTGCGTGCGGCGCTGTTGATCGAGCGCGTAATTGAAACTGAAGCGCGGCGCGGGCGAGGTCGTCCCGTCGATCGTGCCGGCATTGGTGATGCCGAACGCGTTCTTGAAGGCGGTGTTTTCGGGAGGTGCGATCGGGCTGCCGATATAGTCGACGCGAAGGCCGAGCGTGGCGTTGAAGCGGGCAATCGGCTCCCACTTTGCCTGGATGAAGACGCCCGTCTGGGCGAATTTGCTGATGTCAGCCGTCGGAAATCCGGTCTGCACGACCGATCTTTCGAAGCCGAAAGGCTTGTCCGCTTGAAAATCAGCGAGGTTCCAGTAGTCAAACACGCCGTAGGAGCCCTGGCGGAAGAGATTGAGGTAGCTGGTTTGTTCGCGATCGCCACCGGCGGTGAACGTGAACGTCTGCCAGGTATAGTCGCCCGATCCAGCAAACGTCTGGGTTTTGATATGCAGCTCGTTGCCCATGCTGCTGATTTCAGTGCCGAAACGCAGGGCATCGCCATTGGTCACCGCGGTACCGTTGCTCGCAGTGCCGGGAACATTGAAGATGCGGACCTCGGGGAACTTCACCGGCGTATCGCGCACCGAATCCTGCTTGGTGTTGGAATAGCTGAACTGCGTCTTGAAATCCTCCGACCAGTTGTCGAACAATTGCGCCGCCCAGACGTGCTCTTTGACATCAAGAAAGTAGAAGTTGGAGGACAGCCCGGTAATGGTGTTGGGAAAGCTCGACGGCTGATTGGTCAGGGACAGCGGCTGGCTGAAGCTGTTGGCGTTGAGACTGCCGGTGTTGGGCTGAACCCCAATCGTGTCGCTGTAGCGGACCATCAGGCGGTGATCTTGCGAGATGTTCCAATCGATTTTGGCCAGGCGCGTGGTGGAGCCCAGCCGGTTGGTGGGCAGACCGCCGAAGGCGCCCATATCGGGGCCGGACGGCAACTGGCCGATCTTCGTCTGCACGGCGGAAAGAAAGGCCGGATCCGGGGTGAGATTCGGAGTGACCGGCGATCTGTCCTGAATGAACTTCTCGAAATTCGTGAAGAAGAACAGGCGGTCCTTGATGATCGGGCCTCCGAAAGTAAATCCGTAGGTCCTCTCCTTGAGCGCCGGACGCGTGCCCAGCGTGGATCCGGACACATCCTTGCCCTGCCAATTCTGGTCGGTGAAAATGTCGTAGATGCTGCCGTGAAACTCGTTGGTGCCGCTCTTGCTCACCACGTTGATGTCGGCGCCGGCGAAGCCACTCTGCCGGACGTCGTAAGGCGTGAGCGAGATGCTGAACTGCTCAACGGCGTCGAGCGAGAACGGGTTGCCCAGGGAAAAGAGGCCGGTGGAGTTCAGGCCGAACGAGTCGTTGATTTTCGCGCCATCGAGCGTGATGGTGTTGAAGCGACTGTTGATG
>DASRKV010000004.1:0-3129 GCA_035648795.1 Opitutaceae bacterium | reverse complement strand
AACGCGGCGACGTGGAAAGCACGGTCGTGGCTGCGGGCCTGCTGCAACCGTTGAACTATGTCGACGTAGGCGCCCAAACTTCCGGTCAGTTGAAATCGCTCAAGGTCGCGCGTGGCGACAAGGTGGAAAAAGGCCAGTTGCCCGCGGAAATCGATCCCGTTCTGACCCAGACGGCGCTGGCGTCGGCTCAGGCGGGGCTGGAAGACCTGACCGCTCAGCGCGAGATCAAGCGCGCGCAACTCTCGCTCGCCACGCTGCAAAAGGGTCGGGACGATGCCCTGGCCAAAACGCACCTGATCCCTGACTCGGAAAGCGACATTACCCGCTCCAACTACGATCTCGAACGGGCGACCGTTGATTCGTTCACGGCGCAAATCCGGACGGGGAACTTAAGATACAAATGACGGCCCAGGTCTTCGTGGTGCTGGCGCAGGCGAAAAACGTCTTGCGGGTACCCAACGCCGCGCTGGGAAACGCCGGCGGGCATTCGGAGGCACAGGTTCGCGTGCTGAAAGCGGATGGAACGGCAGAGATACGGGCGATCAAGGTCGGCATCAAAAGCGAGCTCTTTGCCGAGATCACGGACGGTCTCAAAGAAAACGAGCAAGTCATCCTCCGAGAGATCACGCTCCAGGACACGACGAGGAGCGCGTTGAGCGCACGGAAGGGGCCATGATGGCCGCGCCGCTTCTCGAATTAGGCGCCGTTGGCCGTACCTACAACTTGGGAGGCACCCGCTGACGGTGCTGACCGACGTCACCCTGGCCATCCAGCAGGGCGAATTCGTTGCCATCATGGGGCCGTCCGGATCCGGCAAGTCGACCCTCATGAACCTCATCGGGCTGCCTGGACAAACCGTCGACCGGCACCTACCGCATCCACGGCACCGAGGTCGCCAGCCTTAAGGGCGACGCGCTGGCGCGGCTTCGGCGCGACACGTTTGGATTCATCTTTCAGCGTTACAACCTGATGTCCGACCTCTCCGCGCTGGAAAACGTGGCCGTCCCCGCGGGTTACCGTAGCGTGCCCCAGGCGCAGCGCGAAAAGCGCGCGGGTGAATTGCTGACTCAGCTTGGCGTGGGCGATCGGATCGACCATTTCGCCAGCCAACTTTCCGGTGGCCAGCAACAGCGCGTGAGCATCGCCCGTGCGCTCATCAATGGCGGGGCGATCATCCTGGCGGACGGACCCACCGGCGCCCTGGACAGCAAGGGCGGCAATGAAGTCATGGCCATCCTGGAAAGATCAAATGCGGAGGGCCACACCATTGTCCTGGCAAGCCACGACAGTGCGATCGCCGCCCACGCCCAACGCATTGTTCGCATCGCGGATGGGCGCATTGTGTCCGCCGTGCCACAAAACAGGGCCGCGGCCGTGCGTCCCGTGTTGGCGGGCCCGCCCGCCGTGCGCGCCTCCGGCGAGATCGTGGTCAGTTTCCTGCCCGAAGATCTTCCCTCCCTCGCCGGTGCCCCGAGGGTGGAACTGGCCGAGCCGGAAACCGAGTTGTCATCGCTCCTGCGCTACGGCAACCAGGACTTCGTCGTGACGGCAGCAGGCACGGGGGAAGACTTTCCCCGCGTCCACGATTGGCCGCCGCAGTCCGGAGTTTTCTTTTCGGCTGAACACGTGAGGCGCTATGCCCAGGTGGTCACGCTCGGCACCACGGTGGTGAAGAACCTGTTCCCCAATGGCGACAGTCCATTGGACAAATATGTGCTGATCGGCAATGCGCCTTTTCTCGCCAGCGCAGGCAATCCGGCGCGCAGTAGGGTAACAACCCATGGTGGGCGGACGCAGGAACCGGCATGCTGATCTGCCCAGCCAGCATATTGTTATGTTAAGAACTGTAAACCGCGAGATTGGGCCGGTCTCCCCGGCCGCCGGAGAATCGGACTGCACCCAGGTCGACGACTGGTCGCCATCGTTTCCGACGCCGGATGCCCCGCCCTCGTTTTTCGAGCGAACGGAGCCGAAACCTGTCGAGCCCAATCCCCTCGAGCGCAGCAGCCTGCAGCTCTATCTCCAGGAGATCGCCAAAACTCCGCTGCTGACCGTCGCGGACGAGGTAAAACTTGCCCGTCGTATCCGCCGCGGCGACGAGGCGGCCCGCCATCACATGATCACGGCGAACCTGCGCCTGGTTGTGAGGATCGCGTCTGACTACAAAGATTTTGGCCTCCCGCTGCTCGACCTGATCAGCGAGGGCAACATCGGATTGATCAAGGCCATCGAACGCTTCGACTCGCGCAAGGGCGGCAAGCTCAGCACCTATGCCGCGTGGTGGATCAAACAGTCGATCTTCCGCGCCCTGGCCAACCAATCAAAGACCATCCGCCTGCCCGTCCATCTCATCGCCAAGATTTCCAAAATGCGCCGCGCCGCCATGGCGCTGGCCGAGGAGTTTGGGCGCGAACCGACCGATGAGGAAGTGGCGATTGAGCTGGGCATCCCCACCAACAAGGTCGCCCACCTCAAATCGGTTAGCGTCCGGCCGGCCTCGCTCGACGCCCCGATCGGCGAAGATGGCGATTCCGCCACTTTTGGCGAAACCGTGGGCGATGAGAACGCCACCAGCCCGTACGAGCATGTTCAGCAGCACAATCTCCGGACCGACCTCAAACGCATCATCAACTCGCTCAACTGGCGCGAGGCCTCCATTCTTCGGATGCGTTTCGGCCTCGACGGGCATGACGAGCTGACCCTCGAGGATGTCGGCAAGAAATTCAAGGTCACGCGCGAGCGCATCCGCCAGCTTCAGGACCTCGCCCTCCGGAAAGTCCGCAAGCTCATGGCCAGGCATGAAGCCCAGCGAACCGTCGAAGAGATCGGGCTGGAGATGCGAAGCAGCCGTGGTTTCGAGATCGGGGCCTAGGGCGCATATTTCCTGCCACGGCGGAGGCCGAGCCTCCCGGTGCGCCGTCCTCGTCGAGGATTCACGAGCGAACCGCGACGAGGCCGTCCCGTCTCCGTGAACGATGCGCCCCGCGCGGCATTTCCTCGTAGGCGGGCAGGTTGGTTTGCCTGGGTCTGAACGCGGGCGGAGTGCGATCAGTCGCCGATTCTTGGCGCCTGGATGCCGAGTGCATCGGCCAGGTCGAGCAGGTGCTCCTGCTCCTGGACAATGATCTT
>DASRKV010000003.1:0-3772 GCA_035648795.1 Opitutaceae bacterium | reverse complement strand
TGGGCGGTGCTGGGTCTGGTCGTGTGCTCCGGGATCGGCGTGGGCTTCGGATTTTATCCGGCGTGGAAGGCCGCATCGCTCGATCCGATCGAGGCGCTGCGCTATGAGTAATTTTTGCTTTTTGGTTTTTTGCTTTTTGAGTTTTAACTGTTCGGATGACCGAAATCGAGCTCAAGCAACGCACGAAGGCATTTGCGCGGCGTGTGTTGAGACTGATCGAAGCCCTTCCAGCGACCAGATCGGGCAGGATCATCGCCAACCAACTCGGGCGGTCAGGGACCTCAGTTGGAGCGAATTATCGTGCGGTCTGCCGGGCGCGTTCTGAAGCGGACTTCTACTCGAAACTGGGCGTTGTCGAGGAGGAGGCCGACGAAAGTGCCTATTGGCTGGAGCTTGTGGTTGAGGAACGGCTGCTCCAATCACGGAGGGTGTAGGCGCTTCTCGACGAGGCCGATGCCCTGACCGCCATCATGGTAAGTTCGCGCAAGACGGTGGCCGCGAGAAAGCAAAACTCAAAAACCAAAACTTGAAAATCAAGGAGATTCACCCGCGCCGGATCTCCGACCTGGAGAACCGCACGCGGATCCGGTAGACTTTTTTCTGCCGGCAGGTGATGGCGCCGGTGGCGAGGTCGACCCGATCGGGCACCTCGAGGCGGCGCACATCCACCACGGCGTGGAAGCCGCGTTCGGAGAAGATGTCGATCAGCATGGCGAGCGCGAGAGGATCATCGAGCAGGGGATCCTCGCGGTTGATGAGGGTGAGGCCCGAAATGGCGTGCCGTCGGATGATGGGAACCATCTTTTTGTCGATCAATCCGACGACCTGCTGCAGGAGTTCGGGATGCTCGAATTCATAGGAGTCGAGGCGCTTCACCATCTCCTGTCGGGCGTGGATCGAGACTTCGCTGGCGAGCGGCAGGCTGCGCAGGCGTTCGTGCGTTCGGGGGTCGAGCTCGAGCGTGCTTTGATACTGGAGCTCCTCGAGGATGTTGTACTCGACCTCCTCCATCGACCCCTGCGCGTTGACGAAATGGTAGTGGTAGATGTCGCGGAGCGACTGCAGGGCGTCCCACGTCTGCTCCTTGAACACGCGATAGCGCCGGAGGGCGAGCGCTTCGTCGTAGTCCGTCGGCCGCTCCTCCTGCAGTTCCCCCATGCCGGTGCGGCGCACTTCTTCATTGTGCGCGCGGACCTCGCGGCCGCGTTTGAGCTGGCGCTGGACGGACGTGTTCTCGTCCACGAACAGCACCATGATGTGAATCGTCGGCTGGCGGAAATGGATGCTGAACGGCGTGGCGGTGAATTCGCGCCAGAGGGCCTGCATCCGGTCGACGAACAGCTTCAGGCACTCCACCTGCACCTTCGTGCGCGGGAAGCCATCCAGGATGCAGCCGTCGCGATATTCCGGCTCGAGAAGGCGGCGAAAGAGAATGCCGACCACCTCGCGATCGCCGACCATCAGACCGGCGTCCTTGATGCGCCGGGCCTCCGGCGAATCGAGCAATGCGCTGACGACGACCGGCGGGCAGGTCAGCCCGCGGGTCTGGAGAATAAAGGCGGTGTTGGTTCCCTTGCCCGCGCCGGGGGCGCCGCCCAGCAGGATGATCTCCTTGGGAAAACGCAGGTTCTGCAGTCCGAATTCGACCTCGAGCCGTTGCCAGACGGAATCGAAGATCAGTTGCGCGTCCTTGATCTCCAGATCAGGGAGCTTCGCCCCGGCCGCGGGCGGGAGGGGCGGATGCTGGGCATCGACTCGCGGGGAGGCGGCAAGGGAAGAGGCAGAAGTGCTCATGAACTGAGGGCGGCAATCGTCCGGCGGTCCAGGTGCCGTCGGGCTCCGACGCTGACCTTGACCCAGCCCACGCGAACCCCTCGACACGGATTGCCCCCCAGATAATGCGTTTAGGTGAAAATCGCAAATGATCAGCGGGCGCTAGATGGAATCTGTTTGCAGGTGGAGCCGGGCGCGCGCTTTTGGACCAAAGGTTTGGTGAGAATCGATGAAACCGGGGATCGGGGATGGCGTCTATGAGCGTGATTCCTGGATTGTGTGTCGTCGATCAACGGCCGCAGTCCCGGATGATAGTTGAAGCTGGACTTGGCGGGGTCGCCTTCGGGCGGCCCCGCCTTGTACCATGGCGGGCGGGCGCAGGATCCCTTGTTTTGGCGCAGCAATCGGTTGATTTGCAGGGGGCGGGCTCGTTCGCGCCCCATTGCGCCAGCCCCCCGGCGGGTTCGGCCTTTTCGACAGACTCAAGGCGGGCATGCTGGCAGCCTCCCTATGGCACAGCCAAAACGATAGGACCGTCGCGTCGGGTTTTCGTCGCCGATGTTTGGAGTTGGCGCGGAACCCCAGGCCCCTTTAGCTGACAGTGCGCACGGGTTATGCGAATCCTCATTGTAGACGACGAAGCCAGCATCCGGAAGACGACCGCCATCGCGGTACAGACGATGGGACATGAGGCGGTCGAAGCGCCCACCGGGGCGCGGGCGCTCAAGCTCGTGGAGACCGAGGGCTTCGACGTCTGTTTTCTCGACGTCAAGCTCGGCGCGGAAGACGGGCTGGTGGTTCTGGGAAAGCTGATGCAGGCCGCCCCCGGCCTGGCGGTCGTGATGTTCACGGCGTTCGCGAGCATTGCCACCGCCGTGGAGGCGATGCGCCGGGGCGCATTCGACTTCATTCCGAAGCCGTTCACCCCCGAGCAGATCCGGCAGGTGCTGCAGAAGATCGGACGGACGCGCACGCTGGAGCAGCGGGTCCGGCAGCTCGAATCGCAGCTGGCCGACGAATCGCCGGAAATCGACCTGACCTCGACCGAGCCCGCCGTGCAGCGGGTATTCGACATCGCCTTCAAAGCCGCGGACACGACCGCGACGATTCTCATCCTGGGACCAAGCGGCACCGGCAAGAACGTGCTGGCGCGCGAAATCCACCGCCGGAGCGCGCAGCGCGACCGCCCCTTTGTCACGGTCAATTGCCCCAGCCTGTCGAAGGAGCTCTTGGAGAGCGAGCTCTTCGGGCACGTGAAGGGCGCTTTCACCAGCGCCGTGCAGGACACCTTTGGCAAGGTCGCCGCGGCCGAGGGGGGGACCTTGTTTCTCGATGAAATCGGCGAGATGCCGCTGGAGATCCAGCCGAAGCTTTTGCGGCTTCTGCAGGATCGCGAATACGAACGGGTCGGCGAGGCCCGGCCGAGGCGGGTCAACCTACGCGTAATCGCCGCGAGCAACCACGATCTGGCGGAGGAAATTAAGACCGGTCGGTTCCGTCAGGACCTCTTCTACCGGCTCAATGTCATCACGGTGGCGTTGCCCGGTCTCCATGACCGGCCGGGCGATCTGCTGCGGCTGGCCGCTCACGGACTGGAGTTTTTTTCCCGGCTCCTGGGCAAGAAACTGCGGAGTCTTTCCCCGGAAGTCACGGAGGCATTCCGCGCCTACGCCTGGCCGGGGAATCTCCGCGAATTGCGCAATGTGATTGAGCGCGCCGTCATCCTGGCCAACGGCGAAGTCCTCGCCCTCGCCGACCTGCCGGAGGAGTTCTCCCACCGGCCCGACACGTCGGCGCAGGTCGGAGCGCGCGTGTCGCTCGAGGCGCTGGAGGCGGAGCACATCCGGCGCATCCTGGCGGTCACCGCCACGCTCGAGGAGGCCGCCCGCACACTGGAAATCGATCCGGCCACCCTGTACCGCAAGCGGCAGAAACTCGGGCTGATGTAAGGCCCGCCCCTGTCGGACTTACGTCCTGCCGGACTCCTACTGAGCCTTAC
>DASRKV010000002.1:0-5664 GCA_035648795.1 Opitutaceae bacterium | reverse complement strand
TGCACAATAATCCGATCGCGATCCGGACCCTCGACCGCGTCGATCCCGGCGCGGAGTGGAACCGGGCCAGACTCGACAACCAGATTTTCCAGCCATGGCGGGAACTTGCGGCGATGGGTGTGCCCGTGCACATCGGCGAGTTCGGCGCCTTCAACCGGACGCCACACCCGGTGGTGATGGCGTGGATGGGCGACTTCCTCGCCTTGAGCAAGAGCGCCGGCTGGGGTTGGGCGCTATGGAATTTCCGCGGCGAATTCGGGGTGCTCGACAGCCAGCGGACCGACGTCAAGTACGAGAACTTCCGCGGCCACCAGCTCGACCGCCAGATGCTGGAGTTGTTGCAGGCGTCGTAGATTCAAGGATACTGGTTCTATCAGGCTAACCCGCGAAACCTGCGAGCGACCGGGACAAGGGACACGAATCACGGCGTCAGCTTCACATCTTGCTCATGCCCGCGTGTCGCGGAGAGGAAATCCCGCCAGCCTAGAGCGGTTTCAGATAAAGTGTAGCCGCGAGCGCCAGCGAGTGGACGAACCTTCCGCTCGCTGGCGCTCGCAGCTACGTTCACGTTCTCGGCCACAGTTCAATTTAAACCGCTCTAGCGTTCCCGGTCGCCTTCAGAGAGATGCTGGGAGCACTTGATCAAGAGCCCGGTTTGGTTCCGCGAGCATAATCGGTGTCGGCAACATGCTCCTGCCACGCGGCGGTTCGGCCTGCCTCGTCCGCCCGCTGCACGGCAAGATGCGCCATCATCCGGTTCGGCGCGGCGCCAGGTGTCGGGTCACCCAGGCCAGCTTGCCGGCAAATTGCTCGGCGGACGGTGCCTGCCGGCTCATCACCGGGTGGGGTAGGGCGAAGAACGATCCCTCGCCCTGCCCGGCGACAGCGGGCCACCAAGGTCAGAAATCTCGCCCCGGCTCGACTCCCGGCCTCAGGCATTTCACGTTCCACCGAGCGAAACGACATCAGACACTCTCAGCTCTCCACTCAAACCATGCCCCTCCCGACCAAGGACGAAGCGCGCCAGCTCCTCGAACAGCACGTCACGGATGACTACCAGCGCTACCACGCGCGGATGGTCGCCACGGCGTTGGAGGGCTATGCGCAGCTCTTTCAGGGCGATCCGCAGCTCTGGTTCGTCACCGGGCTGCTCCACGATCTCGATTTCGAAAAGCACCCCGACACCCATCCGCGGGAGTCGTTGCGCTGGTTCCAGGAATGGAACTATCCCGAGGACCTGATCCATGCCGTCGAAGCCCATGCCTACGGCTACCACGGCTTTTCCACGCTGCCGCGCACCAAGCTCGCCGCCGCGCTGCTCGCCACCGACGAGCTCTGCGGAATCTTCTACGCCTACCGGAAGCTGAATCCCGTGGGTTTCGGCGCGATGAAGGCGAGTTCGATCAAGAAGAAGGTGAAGGAGCCCGCGTTCGCCGCGAAGGTGGACCGCACCACGATCTACACCGGCTGCGAACACCTCGGCGTCCCAATCGACGACCACATCGCCAACGTGATCAAGTTTCTCGCCGCCTGCGACTAAGGCTTGTATTCAAACTGACAGGCCCTTGTTTCCACAGCCTTCCGGTTCTCTACGCAGGAGGCAACCCACGAGCCCTATGACGAGCAGGTCGGGCGATTGAGGGTGAACCGAAGGCTGGCTCGTAGCGGAAAATCACTCGGCTCGAATCGCTTCGATTGGATTGACCGTGGTAGCCTTTCGCGCCGGCAGCCAACAGGCGAAGAGCGTCACGCCGATGAGGATGATCGCCACGACCACGACGACCCAGGGATCGTTTCCGGGCACAATTGCCATGGTCCTGTAAAGCAGGGTCATCAAGCCGATGGAAAACAGGAGGCCGATGGCGGTGCCGATCAATGCAAGGCGAACGCCGTTGCGGAGGAAGAGCCAGAGCACGTCGCCGGACTGTGCGCCCAACGCCATCCGGATCCCGATTTCCTGGGTGCGCTCCGAAGCGAGGTTGGAAATCACTCCGTAGATGCCGACGGCAGACAGCAGAAGGCCGAGCGCCGCAATTTCAATCAGTAGTCGCCGAACCACCGCGAAAGCGGCCAGATTCGACTTTATGGCGTCCTCGACGGTGGACATGAACGATATGGCGGCATCAGGCTCAAGTTTCATCAGCATCTTGCGCACACCGTCCTGAATGGCTCGCGCATCAGTAATGCTGTGCAGGGAGAATACCATGAACCGCATGGAGTGTTGGTACCAGGGACGGTACACTTCGTAGTGTGAACTCAGGGGACTCGAGTCGCCCGCGCCGTTGATATCATTCACCACCCCGACGATCTCGCTCCAATTCGGGTTGGTGGGGTCGGGATCGCCGATTCGTTTGCCGATGGGATCTTCACCTGGCCAGAATCTTGCCGCCATGGAATGGCTGATGATTGCCACATGCGGGGCGCCGGGCCGGTCGGCATCGGTGAAGTCCCTTCCCCGCTCAATCCGCATGCCGCAGGTCGCGAAAAAGCCCGGCGTGACCCAATCGGCGGAGGCGACCGGTTCCCTTCCCTTGGGAGGTATCGGCCGGCCCTCGACCAGGAATCCGGTCCCGTTTCCCACCGTAAAGATCGGAAGCCCACGCGAGACGGCGGCCTGGTCCACTCCCGGCAGGGCGAGGAGCTCCCCGCGGAAATGCTCGCCGAATAACCTGGACCGCTCGTCCGCATCCTCGCCGTAGCGGTCATGGGCCAATGAAAATACGCCCACCAGCAAATTCTCCGGGCGCCAGCCCTGATTGCTGTGGGCGAGTCGCTGGAGCCCGCGGACAAAGTAGCCGGCGCCGGTGAGCAGCGTCAGGGCCATCGCCAGCTCCGCGATGATCAATCCGTGGCGCAAGCGATGCCTTGAACGACCCACCGTGGCGCCGCGCGCCCCTTGCTTAAGAGTCGTGTTTACGTCTGATTGAGAGGCGATCCAGGCCGGCAGCGTGCCGAAGACCGCGCCGGTGAGTGCCGAGGCGCCGAAAGCAAAGGCGAGCACGCGGTAATTGATCGGCATATCCAGGCTGAAGAACGCCGCCAGGAATGAATTGCCCCATTTCGCGATCAACAAGCCCAGGGCTCCCCCGGCCAGGGACAGAATCAGGCTTTCCCAAAGCAACATGCCGACCAGGCCGATGCGAGACGATCCAAGGGCCAGGCGAATCGCGAACTCCCGCGCCCGCCCGGTGGTTCGGACGAGCTGCAAATTGGCCAGATTGACGCAGGCGATCAGGAGCACGACGAGGGCAAGGTCCATGATCATCCAGGTGATGCTTCGGCCGAGATCGCCGACTGAGTCCGTCGGGTAAGGCACTGCGCGCAGGCCGTGGTCACCGTCAGTCTTGGGATAGTCGTGGGCGAGCCGCGCACCGATCGCGCTCATTTCCGCCTGGGCGTCCCGGAGTGTTTTTCCGGACTTCAGCCGGCCGGCGACATTGTACCAGCTCTTGTCGCGCATGGTTCGATTGACATCGACGTCGTCCAGTTTCCAGAGGTCGAGGGCACGCCCGTATAGCATGGGATCGTCCAGCACTGGCGACATCACGCCGATGATGGTTTCGACGGTCCCGTCGATACGCAGGGTCTGCCCGAGAGCCTTTGGGTCTCCGGCAAAATTCTTCTGCCAAAAAGCATAACTCAGAATGACCAGCGATGCGTGTTGCTTCTCGTCCTCGGCGGTGAATGGGCGCCCCAGGATCGGGGCGATGCCCATGACCTGGAAATAGTCCGCATTTGCGGGCATGATCGCCGACTGCTGGGCGGGTTTCCCCGGCATCGCCAGGCTCGCAAAGGGATTCAGATAATACGCAGCCAGATTCTCAAAAACCGTGTTCTGCTCGCGTTCGTCAAAATAGTCGCCAGGCGACTGATCCAGGTTCTGCTGCTGCGCCGACGTGCGATAGACCTCGACGAGGCGGCTCGAATCCCGGAAAGGCAGGTCCTGCAGCAGCAGGCGGTTCAGGACAGTAAAGGCCGTCGTGTTGATGCCGATCCCCAATGCCAGCGTGGCCAAGGAAATGAGGACGAACCCGGGACTCCTAAGAAGGTGGCGCAGCGCGTGCTTTATATTGGAGTACATAATTGGTGCGGGCGTTCAGCTTTTCTCCAGGGAACGACCGTTTTCGGGGTTCCGGGAAATCAAAGGCAACGCTCGAATTTTGAGATTGGAGAGGAGGATCGAATTGCTCGGGATTGATGGGGAGGAGAAACGCAGTGTGTGCCTATTCCGCTCGAAGCACCTCGATTGGGTTCACCGCGGTTACCAGGGGAGATTGGGCGAGTTGCGCGAAGGCGCGCAGACGTCCTGCAATAGTGTGTCCATCGGGGCGTGGGGGGAGAAACAACCGATGCCAGCCTGATAACACTGCGCGCACCAAAAAGGTTGCAGAAATCTGCGGTCACACGGTCAACTTTCGCGGCCTGACTTCTGAGTCTCCGGTCCACGAAGTGAGCAGCGTGGCAAAGGCAATTCCAAACCGTCTCACAGGAGCCAAACACGTGGAAAATCGAGTGTAGCTGCGAGCGCCAGCCCCTCGACTCCGCTCGGGGCCCTGAGCGTGTCGAACGGGCGAGCGGATTCGGGACTGGTTGTCCACTCGCTGGCGCTCGCAGCCACCAAGCCGGAATGATGCAATCGAATCAGGTGGAACCCGCCGTCCCGGCGGGTTTTCGCCCGGTAGCCGGTTCAAGCCCGCCGGGACAGCGAGCTCCACCTTTCAGTGTGCCCGTCCCCCAGGTTCGAACTTCGTCCTTCCCGCGCCTCTGGCAAAACGGCGGTGCCGTTATGCAGAAATCTTGGCGCGGCCAGACGGCGCACGGGACTACCACTTCGGCGCGGGGCGGGGCTCGACCGGGACGGGCACGCGGTGGAGCGCCTGCTTGATGAACTCGCCGCTGCGGGTCAGCTCGAACCCATCGAAGCTTTTCAGCAGCCGCGGGCCCCACTGCGGATCGAAGCACCACGCCACCCAGCCGATCCCGCGCTGCTCAAGATAGCGCGTGACGTGGTCGGCGTAATGGGCCGCATCCACCGTCTCGCCGTCCTTCACTTCGAAGCCGAATTCGGTGGCGAGCATCGGATACTTGTCCGCCACGAACCCAAAGTCTTCCTCCCATCTCGGCTCCCACGGGCGCGTCCGTTGGTGTTCGTACGGATGGGTCGCGTAGCCGATCCCTTCGGCCTGCACCGGCTCGTGCCGGACCGCGGTGAGGTCGTAGGCCCAGTCGAAGCCCGCGACGAGCGGGATACCCTCCTTGTCCCAGAACCGGATGACCCCAATCATGCGCTCGTTCAGTTTCTTCCACTCTGGCCATGTCATCTCGTCCAGCAGGCCCCGGATGTTCCCCGGCTCGTTGAACAGCTCGTAGAAGGCCACCGTGTTGTGCCCGTGGAAATGGCCCGCGATTGTCCGCCAGAACGTCAGCGTCTCCGGGATGGTCGTGTCGTACATCGGCGCCTGGAGCATCCCGCTTTCCAGGTTTCCGATGGAGTGCCAGTCGATGATCACGTACATCCCGAGTTCCGTGCACCAGTCCACTGCCTGATCGAGCAACACCAGATACGCATCCGGTCCGCGCTCGCGCCAGGCGACCGGATGCACCGGCAGCCGCACGATGTTGGCGCCTAAATCCTTCACGGCGACGAACAGCTCGCGGTTCCAG
>DASRKV010000001.1:0-7866 GCA_035648795.1 Opitutaceae bacterium | reverse complement strand
TCTTCGTTCCGCGGCCCTTCTCTCGCGTGCGGATTCGTTGCACGATTGTGCCGGCGGCCGAGCTCCGCACCCCCGCCATGACGGCTGAAGAGCTTCAGCGGCGCCTGCAGGCGATCAATCCAGATTAGCTGCTGGTCGGACTTGGGTCCTCCAAACCGCTAAAACGCCGGCTCGATCGTGATACTGGCGCCGGGTTCGACGGAATAATCAGTGCCGAGGCACCAAGTGGCGTCGTTCAGGAGGAATTTGAACACGATCGGCGTCACGGCGTCGCTGATGGTGACATTCCATTGATCGTCAGAGGCACAGTCCATCATGAGGCCCTTGTCCCAGCTCAGTCCCGGACCCTCGCCGCGGATGTAGAGAGCGTTGCCGAACCCAACATCGATCTTGGCGACGATCGTGGTCCGCGTGGTCCTGGCCGCGGGCTTCTTGGCGGGCGCCTCGCGAAAGGGCTTGGCCACGCCGGCCGCCGGAGCGGCGGCAGCCTTTACGGTCTTTGCGTTCTTGGTCGCGATCTTCTTCATTTGTTACCTTGATTTTCTATTTAATGTTATTGCCGTCTACCATCTCCACATTGCTTCAACGGCTGCACCGATATTAGCAGATTGGACGCCAATTGACAGTCCGGAAAATATCTCCCGTCAAGCACCCCGGCGGACTCCCTGGGAAAAAAGAGGTTTACTCCCGGTGAACCATTGCCCTAAATGCCACCCTTTCTGGCCGGGGCAGTAGCTCAGTTGATAGAGCGCCTCGTTCGCAACGAGGAGGTCGCCGGTTTGAGTCCGGTCTGCTCCACCAATTTCCGCTTCGAACGGCGGGAAGATGTGTTTTGGCTATTCTCGGCCCAGGCAGACGCTTAGGAGATTCAACCGGTTCATCGTGACGGGCTCGATTGGCGGAAAACGGCTAAACAGCGAGGACCCAGCGGCAGGATGCCAAACAAATTCGCCTCAAAAACGCGTTAGAGCGCGTGTCCACAGCGCAGGCAGGCGTGCTCCGGTCCGCCGCATTCGTTGTGTGGACAATTCGGAAATTAAAGAACCCTCCGGCTGGCGGATACGGTACTCGGCATACCCTGCCCACCGCGACAAGACTTGGGCTCCATGTTTACAGAAGAACGCGCGATCTGGTTGTACCGACGCTAAAGAAAACAACCGCAGCAAGCTCATCACTCAATCGATCCGGCATCCACTCATCTGGACGGTTGTCTATTCTTGGGGTTCATCTTTCCGAATCTCTCGCTCCGCCTGCGCCCAATCCTCAATTGCTCGACCGTCCTGGCGGCCTCGCTGCTCGTACAGCTCATAGGCCCGCCTGGCGATCTGCGGAGTTACATCGGCCGGGTTCTTGGCCACGGCATTGGGAACACGCCATTTGATCATTGCGACCTTCACAGCGTCGTTGACGACCAGGCATGAGACCATCGCATAGGCAAAAATCGCGAGCGTCTGCCACCAAGGCAATGGCAGGAGTCCGGGAAGTCCCACGAACGTGAGAACGGTGCCCGTGATCGCATCCGCCGTGATGGCTGACAGGAAGGTTTTGCTGGGCATCGACGCCCAGAACCAGTGGCGCTCCCGCGCGGACACGACGGAGAACACGGCAAAGTAGAGCAGCAGCAGGAAGCTGAAGGTGTAGAGGGCGTTGTTATTGGTCGCCAAACCGAAACGCGACCAGCCGATCCACAACAGGAGGAGCGTTTCAGCGACCATCGCGACGCCCAGCACCACGGACACAGTGATGAAGCCTCCGATGTTCCATGTTTCCGGTTTCTTGGATGACCGAACGTTGTCAGTGGCCAGGGAGATCTTCGCGAAGTCCGTCATGAAGACCAGCAGCAGCATCGCAAAGGCGGAGACAACGAACTTGCCGGTCACCACGAACGCGATGGCCACGAAAGCCGCCTTTAGGATCGTCCGACTGATCTTGTTGATTATCCACGTCAGGATACGCTGATAGATCGTCCGCCCTTGCTCGATCAGCGCCACGATGTTTGTCAGCCCGGGCTCGGTCAGGACGACGCTCGCCGCCCCCTTGGCGACGTCGGTCGCGGTGCTGACGGCAATGCCGACTTCGGCCTGGCGGAGTGCCGGCGCATCGTTGACTCCATCGCCGGTCATGCCGGTGACATGCCCCGCGGCCTGCAGGTGCTTCACCACGACATATTTGTCCTCGGGATATATTTCCGCAAATCCATCGGCGCCCGCCAACAAGTCCACCGCCTCGTTGCCAGCCTGAGCGCCTGCCGCCTTCAGGTCCGCCATGCGCCGGATGTTGGTCAACCCGACTCCTTCGCCGATCTCCCGCGCCACCGGCAGTGCGTCGCCGGTGAGCATCTTTACCGGAACGCCGAGGTCGTGGAGTGTGGCGATGAGTTGCTTGGCGTCCGGTCGCGGCGGATCATACAACGACACCAATCCGACCAAAGCGAGGGCGCCCGTCTCCGGGCCGCGCGCCACCGCCAGCGTTCGATAGCCCTTCGCAGCCGATTCGCTGACCCGAGCTTCCAATGTCTCGATGGCCGGGAGTTGGAGTCCGCAGGCCACGGCAACGGTTCGCACGGCGCCTTTCATCACGCGCAGCCGCTGCCCGCTCTGCTCCACCACGGCTTCCGTCCGCCGATTCTTCGCATCGAAGGGTGCAAATGACACGGGCGCGATCTTGGGAAGATTATCGAAGATGTGCCGCTCCTTCGCCGCGGCCAGGAACGCCAGGTCAATCGGATCCTGGTTGGCTTCCTGCGACGCGATTGCGCCGGCGAACAGCACATCGGCTTCCGTCGCGTGCTCCAGCGGGATCACGCCCGTGACAGCCAGTTGGTTCATCGTGATCGTGCCGGTCTTGTCCACGCAGAGCACGTCCATCGTCGCGGCATCCTCCGCGGCACTGAGGCGCGTCACCAGCACGCCGCGTTTGGCCAGCTCCTTCGATCCGACGGCCATGCTGACCGTGAACATGACGGGGAGGGCCACCGGCACCGCGCTCATCAACAGGACGAGCATGAGCGGGACCATTTCGATGAGCGGCGCACCGCGGATCAGCGACAGCACGATCACCACGCCCAGCAGCGCGCCGACGATGACAAAGAGCCAGCGGACGACCTTGGCCACGACCGCTTCGATGTGAAGTTTCGGACGCGCCTCCTGCACGAGTTCCGTGGTGCGGCCAAAGTAGGTCTTCGCCCCGGTCAGCATTACTACGCCGTTGCCTTCGCCCCGGCGGACGACGGACCCCGACGAGAGCACTTCGCCGGGCGCCTTGTCCGCGTCCTCCGATTCGCCGGTGAGCGCTGACTGGTCCACGGTCAACGCTCCCGTAAGGAGCTTTACGTCCGCCGGGATGATGTCGCCGGGTCGCACGCGAACGATGTCGCCGGGGACGAGCTCCCGGGCGGGGATGACCTGCCAGCTCGATTCGCGCCGGACGCGCGCACTGACCTGCAGCCGTCGCCGCAGTGCCTCAACGACGCCGGCGGCCCGGCGCTCTTGCATGAAGCTCAAGACAGCGTTGATCACCAGCAGCGCGCCCACGACAGCAAGATCAGAGAATTTCCTGAGCACCGCCGACAGCACCATGATCAATTCCAACATCCACGCCGAGATTCCCCAGAATTTCCGGAGGAATTTGAGGACTGGATGTCCCCTTTTTTCGGCCACTTCATTGTAGCCGTGCTCCTTCCGGCGGGCGTCTACGTCGGCACGCGTAAGCCCGGTCTCGGGGTTAACTTTGAGCGTCGCGAGCGTGTCGGCAACCGACGCGGAGGCGATGTCAGGTGGCTTGGCGTTGGCCGGCTTCGAGGGAGCCGGCCCGGCTACCGATCTATTTGGGGTCGTTCCCATAGTGAACATCCTTTCTCGCGGCTGCGCTGTTTATTCCGGTCTGCCCAATCTCCAGATCGTTGTCCGATGCTCGTAGCCCAGTCTACTTTGCCAGTTGCTTGCGAATTGCCTGGAGTTCGCTTCGCCGCGCGCGGGTGAGCTTGGGATAGCTCATTTTGAGGCCTCGCAGCACGTCGATGACGATGCGTGAAATGATGAGCCGCGCGTTATGCTTGTCATCGGCCGGCACCACGTGCCATGGCGCGGTTTTCGTGCTGGTGGCGCTCAGACAGTCCTCATAGGCCGCCATGTATTGATTCCAGAATTTCCGCTCGGCGACGTCGGCCTTGCTGAATTTCCAATTCTTGTCCGACTCATCGATACGCCCCAGAAAGCGCTTGCGCTGTTCCTCCTTCGACAGGTGAAGGAAGAACTTGATGACCCGGGTGCCATTCCGGTGAAGGTGTTTCTCCAGATCCACGATGGAACGGTATCGTCCCTTCCAGACCGACTTTTTGCCGCCTAGCTCGTCCGGAATCCCCTCGCTGCGCAAAATCTCGGGATGCGCGCGGACGATCAGCACCTCCTCGTAATAGGAGCGGTTGAAGACTCCAATCCGTCCGCGGGCCGGCAGACGGCACGTCGTGCGCCAAAGAAAATCGTGCTCCAGTTCCTCGGCACTCGGCAGCTTGAAACTGTAGACTTCGCAGCCTTGCGGGTTGACGCCGGTCAAGACGTGACTGATCGCGCCGTCCTTTCCCGCGGCATCCATGGCCTGAAAAATGAGGAGCACTGAATAGCCGTTGGACGCATAGAGGAGGCGCTGCAGAGCGCTCAGTTCTCTGATGTCTGCGGTGAGAAGCTCCTTGTACTGCTTCTCCGACTTGTAGAGCGGCCTGATGTCGGTTGCCCATTTTCTTAGCCTGATCTTCTTCCCGTTCGGAACGCAGAAGTCTTTGGGATCGATTTTCATATCGACTGTGAGGGGGCGGTGTGCCGGACGGAGAGCGACCGCTCGGTTTGGCCGTGTCGAATCAGATAAGGGCACAGGGACATATTATGCGTGCCGATCAATTTGTGCTACCCCACTTCCAATTGCGAATTTCGGGCAGGTTCTCGCCATATTTGTCGATGAAATGCCTGCGCTCGACGAGCTTACTCTACTGTGGATATTGTGGCGATGCCGCCCGCCGGAAAGCCGACCGGAGCGGCTCTGCGTTTGCTCGACATTGCACGGAAGCATCCCGAGGTATTGGTTGCTCGCTGATGTGGGCAACCATCCCGTTTCATTTGTGCCAAGTGCATGAGCGCCGAGCGTGGCCGAACGGTGGAACAGGCGAGGCGCGGGCACGTTCAGGTTGCCAGAAGACGCTGTTGCCCAAATCTGATAAAAGATTAAACATTCGCCGTAGTGATCGGTCTGACGTCAGCAAGATGATGGGGCGACACGACGGGCAGAAGGTGATGTTTAGCTATCAGGTCGATCTCGATCGACGGGTGCGGGCGGCCAATCCGCTGCGAGCGGTCCGGGCGCAAGTGGACTTCGGCTGGGTGCGCGCGGAGGTGGCGCACTGTTACGGCTACAACGGCAACGAGTCGGTGGACCCTGAAGTGATCCTCAAGCTGCTGTTTCTGCTGTTCTTTGACGGCGTGAAGAGCGAGCGGGAGCTGATGCGGATTGTTCCGGAGCGGCTCGATTGCCTGTGGTTCTTGGGCTACGGCCTCGATGACGAGATTCCCGATCACAGCGTCTGGTCAAAGGCGCGCGCTCGTTGGGGCCGGGAGGTGTTCGAACGGCTCTTTGTCCGGACGGTATCTCAGTGTGTGGCGCTCGGCTTGGTCGACGGGAAAAAGATCCACGCGGACAGCAGCATGGTTGAGGCGAACGCTACGTCCGGCTCGTTCGTGCATACCTCGCCCGAGTTGGTGCGCGCGATTCGGGAAGCGTATGCGGTGGAGGAATCCAAGTTCGAGATCGACGAGGAGCGTCAGTCTCATATCCCGAAGAGTCGGACCAGTATTTCCACAACCGATCCTGACGCCAGCATGGCGGGGAAAGAACGGCAAGGTGGCTACGCGATTGCCAAGCCGCGCAACAAAAGCCACCGCGTCGTCGACGAGCGCTGCGCAGTCATCACCGCCGTCGAAACGACGCCCGGGCACATTTTTGACGGCTCTTGCCTGGTTGCGCTGACGGAGCAGCATCACCGGACGACCGGCATCGGCGCCGAGACCGTTGTGGCTGACCAACACTACGGCACCCGGGAAAACATCCGAGCGTTGCAGGCGCAGGGAATCCGCACGCACATGCAAGGGATCCGCGCCACCGGGTTGACCGAAAAGCGAAGGATTTTCCACGCGAGCGTCTTCCGGTATGAACCCGCGACCGACACCTATCGTTGCCCCGCGAATCAAACGCTCATCCGCCGCAGTTACGATCGGTTCCAGCGCGGCTGGCTCTTTCGACCAGACGTGAAAGTGTGCCGCGCTTGTCCGCTGCGCGCGCAGTGTACGCCGGCGTCGCTAAAGGCGAAGATTGGTGAACCAGATCCTCATTGGATCCAGGGTCGGTTCCGTCCTGCATCTTTCCCGCACTGATTGCGGCCGACCGTCAGGATTTGATCGTCGGTGGGCCAGCGGACGCAATCTGCGCGGAGCGACCCTGTTTAGCGGTTCTTTTAGCTCAGTTTAGCAGCAGAAATCACTTTAGGTTGCCATGTTGCGCAATTGTCGAGCAAGCCGCCATGTCGCTGCGGTGAATTCCACACCGAATTTGTTTAGCAGTCTGTCCCGGCCTCAGTTTAGCACCCGAATTCTTTGTTCGCAGAAGCTGTTTAGCGGGTCGCGGTTTGTGCTTAACGCAAAGGTGCTCCACCACTTTCCTTTCGGGACCGAAAAGAAAGTGCCCTCCGAAGCTTTGGCGAAGGAGGGCTTTCCCGTCGGCGGATGAGGCTACGGCTGGCGCAGCCAATGGGTGCCGGCATGTTCGATAGAGGCGAGAATTCCTGGCAGGGATGCTGCGGAGGATGCGACGTTCTGCCGTTCCACCAGACTCCTAACCGCGCAATGCCCGGTTGGCGCGGATCAGCGCCAGCCGTTGATCGACGCAGCCGCGGGTGGTCGCACCGTCCTTCGGGGTGTGCAGACACCAGTCGACAAGCTTGCCCACCGTGCTGCGGGCGACATAGCAGCGCGTGTCGGAGCCACCATAGTAGATCAACACGGTGTCGTCAGGCAGACGCACCCAGCCATTGCTGAACGTCACGTTCGAGACGTCGCCGACGCGTTCGCCTTCGAACGGCGCGAGGAAATAGCCGCCGGGGCGGGCGATGACTTTCGCCGGATCCTCGAGCGAAGTCATGAAGAGATAGGTGACGTACCGCAGACCGGCGGCGCAATTGCGCACGCCGTGCGCCAGATGCAGCCACCCTTGCGAAGTCTTGAGCGGCACCGGGCCCTGGCCGTTCTTGGATTCCTTGATCGTATGGTAGGCCCGCTCGTCGATGATCGTCTCCGGACCGGTGACGCCGGTGGCGATGTCGGCGCAAAGCGTCCAGCCGATTCCGCCGCCCGACCCGACGTCGATAAAGCCGTCCATCGGCCGTGTGTAGAAGGCATACTTGCCCTGAACGAACTCGGGATGCAGCACGACGTTGCGTTGCTGCGACGCAGGCGTCTTGAGATTCGGCAATCGCTCCCAGCGCTTGAAATCCTTCGTGCGCACCATGCCGGCCTGGGCGACCGCCGAGGAGAGATCGCCGGCGGGGGCATCCGGGTCCTTCGCCTCCGCGCAAAAGACGCCGTAGATCCAGCCGTCCTGGTGAAACGTGATCCGCATGTCGTAGAGGTTCGTTTCAGGCTTCAACTCGGGAATGTCGCACGGCTCGTCCCAGAAGCGGAAGTGGTCGAGGCCGTTCGGGCTCTCGGCGATGGCGAAGAAGCTCTTCCGGTCGCATCCTTCGGTGCGGACGACGAGGTGGATCTTGCCGTGCCAGTAGAACGCGCCCGGGTTGAGCATGGCATTGATCCCGAGTCGCTCCAAAAA